>JABXKX010000603.1 GCA_013619035.1 Peptostreptococcaceae bacterium | reverse complement strand
TATTAATTGTTCGCAGCATATGTGAACGAACACGAAATGTGCCGTGGTGGCGGAACTGGCAGACGCACAGGACTTAAAATCCTGCGATCATTGCGATCGTACCGGTTCGATTCCGGTCCTCGGCACCAAGAGAAAAAGACGTAAGAAATTACGTCTTTTTTCTATTTTTTGACCTGTGGATAAACTGTGGATAAAAGTTGTTCCTTTAGACGTGAATAGTTCAAATATTACAAATATGTCTTTTGACAGAATTTGAAGCATATGATATTCTTTAAACGAGAAAATAATTTTAACGTTATGCTAAAATAATTATAAATAAGGAGGCAAAATGATTAAAGAAAGTATTGTAAAAGAAGTGTTGCATGCAGCGTTATCCAGCGGGGGAGATTTTGCTGAGATTTTCGTGGAAGATCGTCATGATAATGTCATCAATATGATTGGTGGTAAAATTGAAACTTCTAATGCCGGTCGTTCATATGGTGCTGGTATTAGAATTTTTAATGGTAATAATTCAATCTATGGTTATACCAATGATACCTCAAAAGAAAACTTGATTAAGGTCGCTAAAGAAATCGCATCTTCTATTTCGGGTGTTGATAAAAACTTGGGTATTGATTTGGTGAAAAAATGTGTGGATACAATTAATCCAATTAAAGTGATGCCAGCAGATATTTCTAAAGGTGAAAAAATTGATTGGCTAAAAATTGCAGCTGCAGAAGCGAGTGGTTATGCAAAAGAAATTACTCAAGTGACAGGATCGTATTTGGATTATGTGCAAAATATCATGGTTGCCAATACTGACGGTGTATATGCAGAAGATCAAAGAGTGAGAACGAGATTAAGAGTTGGCGCAGTTGCTTCGGCAAATGGTGAGATGCAAACCGGATCAAGTGATACGGGTGCGCATGTTGGACTTGAAATATACAATGAAGAAACACTTAAAAATATAGGTAAAGAAGCGGCAAGAATTGCTAAGACAATGGTTTATGCAGATCAATGTCCTAGTGGTAAAATGCCAGTGGTAATTGACAATGGATTCGGTGGTGTCATTTTCCATGAAGCATGTGGTCATGGTTTAGAAGCAACATCTGTTGCTAAAGGTACCTCTGTTTATTGTAATAAACTTGGTGAGAAGATTGCATCGGATGTTGTAACGGCAATTGATGATGGTACAATCGCTAATGGTTGGGGTTCATTTAACATCAATGATGAAGGTGAATTACCACAGAAGAACGTTTTATTAGAAAATGGTGTATTAAAGAACTATATGATTGATAAGTTAGGTGCGAGACGTATGAATATGGCTCAAACTGGTGCTGGTAGAAGACAATCGTATCAATTTGCACCAACATCACGTATGACCAATACTTATATAGCGCCAGGTAAATCGACTCATGATGACATTATAAAAAATACTGAACTGGGTATTTATGCTAGAAACATGGGTGGTGGTTCTGTTAATCCAGCAACGGGTGACTTTAACTTTGCAGTAACAGAAGGTTATATGATCAGAGACGGTAAAGTCGCAGAACCTGTAAGAGGCGCAACTTTAATCGGTACTGGATTAGAAGTCTTACAAAAGATTGATATGGTTGGTAATGAACTTGCTTATGGACAAGGTATGTGTGGATCAAGTTCAGGATCTATTCCGACATGGGTTGGACAACCGATGGTTAGAGTTCAGGATATCACTGTAGGCGGAAGAAAGTAAGGAGGTATATGATGGAGTATCAAAAATTTGTAGATTTGCTATTTGAATTAGGTTCAAAAGAAGGTTTTGAAGATATGGAAGTGTACTTCCAAAAAAATAAAGAATTTGAAACAACAGTTTTTAAAAGTGAAGTGGATAAGTTTAGCATCTCTGAAGTTTCGGGTTTGTCATTTAGAGGATTGTTTGATGGCAAGATGGGTTATGCTTATACTGAAATTTTAGATGATCAATCAATTATTATGTTGGTTAGAGAAGCAAAAGCCAATGCACAAGCAATAGAATCTGAAGATAAGGTTGTGATATCATCACCACAAACAGGATTTGTTGATGTTGATGCTTTCAACAGTGAATTGAACGGAATTTCTAAAGCTGAAAAGATTGAATTTCTTAAAAAAGTAGAAGAAGAAGTCATGAAATTAGATTCAAGAATCCAATCACTTGCTTATAATTTATATGCTGATTATGAAAATGAACTGCGTATTAAAAATACAAAAGGTATGGACTTAAGTCAAAAAAGCAATTTGGCTGTTGCATTGATCATGGCTTTAGCCGTAGAAAATGGTGAAAACAAGACTGGTATTTGTATGGTATTGGATAGAGACTTCAGAAACTTTGATTATAAGGCTGTTGCTCAGAAAGTTGTCAAAGAAGCAACGTCTCTACTTGGATCTAAAACAGTGCCTTCTAAATCGTATCCTGTGGTATTTAGAAATGACTGTGCTGCAAGTTTACTAGGTGCTTTTGAAAGTGTCTTTAATGCAGAAGTGGTACAGAAAGACTTGTCATTGATGAAAGGTCGTTTAAATGAAGCAGTAGCTGGAAGTTGTGTAACTTTAGTAGATGATCCGTTTATGAAGAATGGATTTGGTAATGCGAGTTTTGATGCAGAAGGTACACCAACTCAAAAAACTGAGATTATAAAAGATGGTCAGTTGATGTCATATCTACATAATGTAAAAACAGCGACCAAAGATGGTGTTGCTTCTACAGGAAATGCCTCTAAGATGTCTTATAAATCAAGTTTAAATGTTGCACCTAGCAATATGTACATTGAGCCAGGTAAAGACAGTTTTGAAGAGTTAATCGGTGATATGACAGAAGGTATGATTATTATCGAGTTGCAAGGTTTACATTCTGGTTTGAATACTATATCAGGTGACTTCTCTTTGGCTGCTAATGGCTTTTTAGTAGAAGAGGGTAAAGTGGTTAGACCTGTAGATCAAATCACAGTAGCAGGGAATTTAAAGGATTTATTGATGGATATTGTAGCTGTAGGTAATGATTTAGAATTTACATTCCCAGCAGGATCTACATTTATAGCATCACCTTCACTTAAAATAAAGTCTTTAGCTGTAGCTGGAGAGTAATCTACTAAGCAAAGGATGCCGCTGATTGCGGCTGGAGAATAATAAAACGAACAAACTAATGCCACTTGATGTGGCTGGAGAATAATAAAACGAACAAACTAATGCCACTTGATGTGGCTGGAGAGTAATAAAACGAACAAACTAATGCCACTTGATGTGGCTGGAGAGTAATAAAACGAACAAATTAATGCCACTGATTACGGTTGGTGAATAATCTCAAATAATAGATTCAAACAGCCTTCGGGCTGTTTTTCTTGTTTGAGTATCTCGGTGATGTTAAAATGGTCTTAAGGGAGACTGTTATGTTAAATCAAATGATTCATATTATAAAAAATAATAACCTGATTGAAAAAGGTGATACAATTGTTGTTGCTGTATCGGGTGGTGCAGATTCTACTGCTTTACTTCATGGCCTTTATAGCATAAAGGATGACTATGATTTAGAATTATATGTTTGTCATCTCAATCATCAACTCAGAGGTGAAGATGCCGATGGGGATGCAGAGTATGTAAAGCATTTTTCGGATCAGCTGGGTTTAAAATCATATATATTCTCTAAGGACATAGAAGCTCTTGCTAAAGACATGAAAATGAGTTTTGAAGAAGCTGCGAGAGAAGTGCGTTATGAGTTGTTTGATTATGTTTTAAAAGAGACAGGAGCTAATAAAATAGCCGTTGCTCAGAATATGAATGATCAAGCAGAAACGATTTTGATGAGGCTTTTCAGAGGCAGTGGTTTGGAAGGTTTAACAGCAACTAAGTTTAAAAGAGATCATATCATAAGACCGCTTCTTGGTATTCATAGAAGAGATATTGAAAAGTACTGTAAAGTACATGAGTTGATGTATCATACAGATCATACAAATTTTGAAACCGATTATACAAGAAATAAGATTCGATTGGAATTAATACCTTATATTGAAAAACACTTTAATGAAAAAGTGATAGAAAAGTTATTTGATACCACTCAATTGTTAACAGATGATTTGAAGTTTATTGAAACCTATGTGGACGATGTTTATAACAGATGTGTTAAAAAAGAGAGTGTCTTATTATCAGATTTAGAACTTGAAGATGCGATTTTAAGTCGGGTACTCAGAAAAATTATTGATCAGCAGGTTTCTTTAAAAGGCGTTTCTTATGATATCGTCAAAGAAGTGATGACGATGATACGTTCTAAAAAACATGGTAATGAAAAAAACATAAAGGGACTTATCTTTAAAATAAGTTATGATCAAC
>JABXKX010000331.1 GCA_013619035.1 Peptostreptococcaceae bacterium | reverse complement strand
TTTTCTTAATTTTTTTACTGAATTTATCTTCTAAAGAAGCATTTTTATTATACTCTGGTTTCATATGTTTTTTCTTCTTCTTTTTACTACTCTTCTTATCACCAGTTGCAGGTGCAGTAGTTGGCTTAGACGCACTTGTTGTCGCAGGTGCTGGTTTACTTGCAGGTCTAGCACTTGCAGGTCTAGCACTTGCAGGTCTAGCACTTGCAGGTCTATTGCCTGCTGGTTTGTTAGCAGGTTTAGCATTTGGATCCTGCACATTAGATCTGTAATCAAAAGGCTTATTAGTTTTCGGATCAATTTTAACTGTAGCAGGCTTTGACTGTACAGGTTTATTTTGAACTGGCTTGTTATGTACCGGCTTGTTATGTACCGGCTTATTATGTACTGCTGGTGCTTGTTGTACTGTCTCTTGCTTAACAGGAGCCGCTTGTGCTACTGGTTTTTGAGCAGGTTTGTTTTGAGGTCTGTTGTTTCTATTTTGATAATCACTTTTTCTCTTTGGGCGATTAACTTTTGGTGTACCAACAGTCCAACTTGTTTTCTTTTTAGATGACTCTTCTTCAGATTTTGAAAATATTTTCTTAATAGTTACAATCTCATTATCTTCTAAAGTGCTCATATGGTTGTTAACTTCTATATTTAACTCTTCCATTTTAGTAATTATATCTTTAGTGGTTACATTTAAGTCTTTTGCTAATTGATAAACTCTTATTTTTGTCAATTTAGACCCTCACTTTCTTTAGTCAGAGCTTTTTATTATTTCTTCATAAATACCTCTTAGTTCTCTTGAGAATTTTTTATTTGAAATACCATAAACAGCTCTATTGTATTTACCTATTGCGTGAGATAACATTTCTCTATCGCCCCATACAATATATGGCACTTGGAAACGTGTCGCTAATTGAATGAATTTGTCTTTTGTGTTATCTGAAGCATCTTCTGCAATAATCACTAGAGAAATCTTTTTTCTTGGCATATACAATTCCACTGTATTTTCACCGGAAAAGAGATTCCCTGATTTCTGTGCAAATCCCATCATCGTACAGAATTTATTTTGCATTTTCTAACTCCTTATGCATTGATTCATACACTTCTTTTGATACTGCTGTTTGAAGTGCACGTTCAAGTGCTTTACGCTTATAAGCTTTTTCATAACACTCTATAGATTTACAAATATAAGCACCACGACCGTTTGCTTTTCCTGTTAAATCCATAAAAATTTCTCCATCTTTATTTTTAACAACACGAATTAATTCACGTTTGTCTTTTTGTTCATTACATCCAAGACATTTTCTTAAAGGAACTTTCCTAGCTTTCATTAGAATTTCTCCTCTTATGCAAAATCGAACTCAGCATCTAAATCAAATTCTTCACCAAGATCAATATCACCAGCTTTAACAGCTTCTTTAAATTGAGTCTCACTCTTGATATCAATTTTCCAACCCGTTAATTTAGCAGCTAATCTTACGTTTTGTCCTTCTTTTCCAATTGCTAATGACAATTGATAATCAGGTACAACTACTAATGCAGCTTTATCATCATCACTATAAAGTACTTTTTCAACTTTAGATGGTCTTAAAGCATTAGCAATGTATTCAACTGGATCGTCTGACCATTCAATGATATCGATTTTTTCATCGTTTAATTCTTCAACAATTGTTTGAACTCTAGTACCTTTAGTACCAACACATGAACCAACTGGATCGATATCTTCATTAACAGAGAATACTGCTAATTTAGTTCTTGAACCAGCTTCTCTAGAGATACCTCTGATTTCAACAATACCATCTCTGATTTCTGGTACTTCTAATTCAAATAATCTTCTGATGAACCCAGGATGAGTTCTAGAAACAAGTACTTGTGGTCCTTTAGTAGTATTTTTCACTTCTAAAATGAACGACTTAATTCTAGCACCTTGATCATATTTATCAGTTGAGATTTGTTCGCTTGGTAATAGGATTGCTTCCGTTTTTCCAAGGTTGATGTGAACCACACCTTTTGATACTCTTTGAACTGAACCGTTTACTATTTCAGATTCTCTATTAGAGAACTCCTCGAAAATAAGATTT
This sequence comes from Peptostreptococcaceae bacterium, assembly GCA_013619035.1. The sequence continues at coordinate 2,257 of JABXKX010000331.1, read as the reverse complement.
CTTTCTGCTTCTCTAATACGTTGAACAACAACTTGTTTAGCTGTTAAAGCAGCAATTCTTCCAAAGTTTTCTGGTGTTACTGGTACATCCATGAAATCACCGATTTCATAAATAGGATCGATTTTCTTAGCTTCTTCTACAATGATTTGGATTTTGTCATCTTCAAAATCATCATCATGAACAACGATATATCTTGCAAATACTTCATATTCTCCAGTAGTTCTATCCATATTAACAATTACATTTTGTGCTGTTTCACTAAAGTTTTTCTTATACGCTGTAATTAGCGCTGCTTCAATCGTTTCAAATAAGATTTCCTTAGAAATCCCTTTTTCCTTTTCAATCTGATCTAAAGCGTTCAGTAATTCGCTTTTCACAATCTTTCCTCCTTTATATTTGAATCATCGGTTTGATTAGTGAGATTTTATCTTTTGGTATTTCAAGAATCTCATCATTGCCAATGTCTATACTTACTATATTGTCTTCTAAACCAATTAATACGCCATCAATAATTTTTCTGCCATTAACTGGTGAGAATAATCTCGCTTGAACTACTTCGCCTTTATTTTTTTCAAAATCAGCGGTTTTCTTTAAAGGTCTTTCTAATCCAGGTGATGATACTTCTAAGAAATAATTTTCTTTAATAGGATCAGCCTCGTCAATTCTTTCGTTTAAATAATTACTGACTAATTTGCAATCAGCTAATGATACTTTTTCATCGCCTTTATCAATGAACACTCTCAGATATCTATGTTGACCTTCCTTAACAAATTCTACATCAACAAGTTCCATTCCGTGTTCTACAACAAAGTCTGAAATAATATTTTCTACTAATTGTGTTACACTTTTCTTCGCCATGTTTTTACCTCCTTTTACTATTCAATTGTAAAATATACGTATAAAGAGTGGGTCAAAAACCCACTCTTTTTCTAAATACTCTATATTCACGTTTAGTATATCATATTATATAAGGCTATGCAAACTGTCCTTTTTGTTTTAATCTCTTTTCGGCCTTATGCTCTTTGATAACATAATCTCTTACTTGATCCATTACTTTGGTAGTGATATAAGTCATGGCTAACATTGATACAACCGGTACTACAAATGATAATGCGAATTGTGACTTACTCATAATGAACGTTGTGATGAAATAAACATAAAGACCTGGTTGCATACTATAGAAAGTAATCTTCGCCTTTCTACTTCTAGACAATTGGAAGCCATGTCGTTTTAGTAACGAACGCATCACTATCGCAATAACCAAGTAATACATACCGAACAAGAATAACGACATAAATGCTGAAAATTGAACTAGTACTGATTTATTCACATAGTTATCTCTTAAGAAAAGGTAAATACTTTCAGTTGATAAATAACTACCTTCTAATTCAGACAAACTATATGAGTATGTTGAATCTCTCATATTCATAATTGCATAGTCACTGGTAATATAAGCAACCATATCAGTTTTATCAAAACCTAATTTTTCTGATGTTTCCTCAGAATATTTGTTATCACTTAGTAAAGCGATATCATAAGTTTCATTTGTATCAACAATCAATCTATACGATAACTCATTGGATTCTATAGTTTTATCCAGTACCAATTCTTGTTCTAGATTGATTAAACCTTCTTCAAATTCAATATTGATTGTATCAGTTGGTTCAACTGTCCATGGAGAAGTTTCACCTTCTTCAAGAGTTTTGAATTCAATGATTTCATCATAAGTTGTATCATTAATGAGTTCATAATAAGGTTCTAAACTAGCCTCAACAAACTCAGGAGTTTGTATAGCACCAGAGTAAGTTTGCATTGTGAACAGTATGAACATTGGTAAAACAAACAATACAGCTAGTACCATCGGTTCTCTTAAGAACTTTCTATATAGGGTGTAGTCGTATATACATTGGTAGTATCTTTTTAAGTAGTCAATAATTTTCTTCATAATTCCCTCCTAGTTATTAAATATATCAGAAATTCTTTCAAATAACTAGTTATTCTTTGATTGGAGAAAGGATTAAAGTAACCACAGTCCCTTTATTTAATTCGCTTTTTACTTCTATTTCACCTTTATGTTGACTGATGATCCATTTAGCAATTGAAAGTCCTAATCCATGACCACCACTTTCTTTCGCTCTAGATTTATCTACTCTATAGAAGCGATTGAAGATATTATCCATATCCTCTTTACTTATACCAATACCATTATCAGCAATTTCAATATAGATTTTTTTCTTATTGATATAAGAATTAATAG
>JABXKX010000205.1 GCA_013619035.1 Peptostreptococcaceae bacterium | reverse complement strand
ATATAAAGTGATTGCATTTTCTTGTTACATCTGGAATTATGAAATGACATTAAAAATTGCAGAAGATATAAAAACAATCGATCCCAATATTGTAATTATTTTTGGAGGTCCAGAAGTATCTTATCAATCGAATGAAATTCTCGAAGAGTATGCATTTATTGATTATATTATTATTGGTGAAGGTGAACTGACTTATAAAGAATTATGTGAGTATCTGTTTTTAAAACGTGGATCTTTAGAGACTATAAAAGGTATTGCTTATCGGGGTGAAAAGGTAGTTATAAATGAAAACCGTGAATTGATTAAGGATTTGGATTGTGTTCCTTTCCCTTATGAAAATCTTGACGGATTAGAGTTTAGAAAACTGTATTATGAAAGTGCTAGAGGCTGTCCTTTTAACTGTCAGTACTGTTTATCATCAACAACAGGTAATGTAAGGTATTTTTCTGTTGAAAGAGTTAAACAAGATTTGAAGTTCTTTTTAGATAGACATGTTGAACAAGTTAAATTTGTTGATAGAACATTTAATGCCAATCCTAAAAGAGCTTTAGAAATTATGAAGTTTATAGTAGAGCATGATAATAAAAAAACTAACTTCCATTTTGAAATAGTTGCTAGTTTGTTAGATGAAGAGACCATTGAGTATCTTAAAGATGTCAGGGTTGGTCTTTTCCAATTTGAAATCGGCGTTCAATCAACCAATCAAGAAACCATCACTGCGATTAAACGTAATGTAGAGTTTGATAGAATTTCAAGATCGGTAAAACAATTATCTGCAAATAAAAATATACATTTACATTTGGACTTAATTGCGGGTTTACCTTTTGAAAATTCAACTACTTTTTTAAACTCTTTTGAAGATGTCTATGCTTTACAACCAGAAAAACTTCAGTTGGGTTTTTTAAAACTACTGAAAGGATCAGGGCTTAGATTAAATGCAAAAGATCATGATTATGTATTTAGCAAACAGGCACCTTATGAGATCTTCTATAATAAGTACATCACATTTAAAGAGCTTATTAACTTAAAATTCGTAGAAGAAATTGTAGAACTTTACTATAATTCTAATCGATTTATAAACAGTCTTGATATGCTTATCAAAAAGCATTATAATAGGGCAGTTGATTTCTATTTAGAATTTGCGGATTATTGGAAAATGAATGGGTTGTTTGATCAACCGCATAAGTTGATTAAATTATATGAGATACTCATTCAGTTTTATCAGGATAAATCGTATGAAGGTTTAGATCAATTTAAAGAAGTTATGAAGTACGATTATTACTTAAACAATCAAAAAACACCATCAACTGTTTTTAATATGAAAGAGGAAAAAGCCTTTCATAATGCGTGTTATGATTATTTGAAAACAATCTCTAGCAGAGAAAAATCTGCAAAACAATGGCTGAAGCAAGTGAAGTTTATTATGTTTAAATTTGATGTGTTGGAGTATATAGCATCTGACTATCAAGAACTAAAACAAACAGAACAAGTTTTAATGTATGATTATGACGTAGAGTATCAAGTGTTTTACAAATCAACATATCAAGATGTTACAAATCAATTAATTAACAAGGAGTGAAGCTATGGATTTTTTTACTGATTTTCAAGCTATTAATAAAGTAGTATTTAAAAAATCAAATGAGTCTTATCTAAAGAATTTATTATTAATCCCAATGTTCGGATTGTATATGGTCGTATATGTTTTATTGACTTTACTATTAAATATGACGTTGGGACAGTTAGGAACCGGCGGGGCTTTTTTAGCGTCAATTATCACCTGGTTTTTATCATGTTATATGATATCAGACTTCTTATCTCATTTAGAGGGTGCAATAGGTGGGTTTAAATTCAAATTTAAATCAATTGGTAAAGGATATATGAGTTACTTCATGCCTTTATTAACGGCAACAGCTATACCTAGAATCGTTGTATATCTGTTTTCAGTTTTAACAGGTATTTATGTGCCATTTTTCTGGATAATCATATTTTACTTAGCTTATGCAACACCTGAAATTGTATACCAGAAGAATCTAGACAGACTTGAAATGTTTGCTTATGGACACAGATTTTTATTAGAGAACTGGCAACATTGGTTAGCCGTTAATTTAATCCATGGTTTTATTATGATTGGGTTCTTAAAAATAACGGATATCTTCATCATGAAACCTTTTGGGGCATTACTTATTGATTTACCTGCTTTACTGGCAGCGGCTATATATTATTTGGTATTATCATTTATCATTGGTATTCCACTACTTTATTACTTAGTTTATAGAGGGTATATTTTTAAAATACTAAGTGTGTCTTCTAGAAGAAAAAGAGAATATATGAGAAATATTTATGGGAAATAGGTGAAAACATGAAAAGAATATTGTTGCACCATAATTTTAAGAAAGAAAGCTTAAAGGTTAAAGGTAAGTTGATACGACGTTTGATCGAAGCAGATATTAATGTTGTAGAGGATAATCCAGACTTAGTTGTTGTTATTGGTGGCGATGGTACAATGTTGAGTGCGATTAGAATGATGAGAGGTCTGAAAGTTCCTTTCGTTGGCATCAATACAGGGACTTTAGGATTTTTACCGAGTTTTCATATTGATGAGTTAGATCGTCTGATTCAAGTGATAAAGACAAATACTTATAATGTGCAGAGTTATCCGTTATTAAAAGCAATCTGTAAGACGGTTAATGGACAAGTGATAGAAAAATATGCTTTCAATGAAATTTTAATCAAACATTTAGAACCGAGATTGATGGAAGCGATGATATTTATTGATAAAGAAGAGTTTAATTACTTTACAGGAGATGGCTTTATTATATCAACACCAATTGGTGCTACAGGCTATGCCATATGGGCTGGGGGAGTAGCGATGCATTCGGAATTGCCGGTGTATCAGCTGACACCACTTAACCCAAATGACAATAGCGTGAATAGACCATTGATGTCTTCAATTGTGTTACCAATTGAAACGAGTATTGATATCAATATTATTAAGTCGAATTCTAGAGAAGTTATAGTAGCGTGTGATGGACTAAAAGTATCAAATGATTATATTTCTGAAATTCATATTATGGCTTCACATAAAGCAATAGAAATTTTAAGAGATAAAAGATACAGTTATTATGACTTATATAGAAGAAAAATTATAGATAAGAATATCATAAGAGGATAATATGTTTACGAGATTAGATAAGTTATTTAGAAGTAAGTTAGATGAAGTTGTATTTATAGAACTTAAACCAGATGCAAAAGCAAAAATAAATCAAATGACATTAGACCCTGCTATACCGTTACCGGTTATGTTTAAAGATGTTATGGATAAAGTACAAGGTGTTTCAGCATCAGATATTACTGCTGCTAACATGATAAAAGGTATGGCTTTTATATTATCCGTTGATGAGGATTTCCCTCATAAGACCTATTATCATGATGTGATGCTTTCAATTGATGATAAAATTGGGATATACCTTTTAAAACACGCTTTTGAATTAGCTAATGAAGGCAATAAAGTGAATGCATTGATTTACTTCAAAGCCAGTTTGCTGTTTATTGATAATGAAATTGATGTTTTAATCAACTATGGTCGTTGTTGCGTAGAGCTTGCTTATGCTCAAGACGAAACTGAGATGATCTTTATAGAAGAAGCAAAAGAAGTGTTTGAGAGTTTGATTCAAAAATATCCGGAACAACCTCATGCTTATTATCATCTTGGATTTATCTACTCAAATGAGGATCAGTATAAATTGGCTGAAACAGCATGGGTAAAAGCCATTAAATTAGATATTGGTGAAAACGAAAAACATGATATTGTTGTAAGACTTCATGACTTAAATGCAAAAATAAAATTTGAAGAAGGACATACTCTAATTATAGATGGCAGACAGGATGAAGGTTTAGAAATTCTTTTAGCTCTAGAGCCAGAATATGTTGATTGGTGGAACCTGATGTTCTTCATTGGTCTTGGTTACAGAATGAACAATGATTTTGACAATGCTTTAAAATATTTTAGTAAAGTCATGGAACTGAATACAGGACATGTACAGACTTATAATGAAATTGGTTTGTGTTATATGACGATGGGACGTTTTGAAGAAGCGGTTAAAGCGTTTAAAGAAGCATTAAAGATGGATCGTGAAAATTCAGAGATACTATGTAACTTGGGTATTGTATATATTCAACTTAATGAACTAGATGAAGCTGAAGGTGCTTTAATGAGATCTTTTAAGGCAGATACTGAAGATGAAATTACTGCAAGTTGGATTAAAAAATTAAATGAACTAAAAATGATAAATTAAATATCAAAAAGTGGGTAAGCATAAAATGTTTACTCACTTTTTTTATAT
>JABXKX010000158.1 GCA_013619035.1 Peptostreptococcaceae bacterium | reverse complement strand
GCTAGATGAGATGAATAATTTAGGTCTAGATGATGAAAATTCTTTAGATGAGTATGTTATTAATATTGAAAGCAGTAAAGAGATGGCAGCCTTTCTTAGTGATTTGCATCGGCCGTATGCTGATGTCATCATGCTTAAGTTTTATCATGATCTTTCAATCGCAGAAATTGCTGTTATATTAAATATTACAGAAAATAATGTGAGTGTTAGAATGAACAGAGCATTAAAAGCATTAAAAAATATCTTCATAGAAAGGGGTGGTTCTGTTGAAAAGTCAAACTAAAGAAGAACAAGAACGTATTTTAAAATTAAATAAAACCGCCCTTTATGATATTGGTTATGAACATGTGAACAACATCAATGAAGAAACGAATAAATTGTTAGAAGAATATAGTGATATAGAAGTACCAGAAAGTTTAACAATCTGGTTTGATGATTATCAAACCCGTTATAATAAAAAGATTAAAGCTGATCACTTCAAAAGACAGTTACTAAGAGTTGGTAAACGAGCTGCTTTAATATTTATAATGATAACTATAATAGCAGCGACTATAACGATGAGCGTAGAAGTTTACCGCATTAAGTTCTTCAATATGATAATTGATCAAACCCAAGAATACAGTGCTGTAAATCTTAATGAAGAGATGAACGAAGAGTATTTAAGAGAGTTGCCAGAAGACTGGTGTGATTTCTATTATCCGACAGTTCTACCTGAAGATTATCAGTTTTCAAGTGCATTAGAAGCAAATGGGACCAAATATATTGTATTTAAGAACAGTCTGATGGAAGAGATCTGCTTCGTACAAGGTGTGATAACCGCAAACTTCCAACATGACTCAGAAAATGTGGATGTCATTGATATAAGTGTTAATGATCTAGAAGGATTACTGATCATCAAAGAAACCTCAAATATCGTCAGTTGGCATGATAAGAACCAAAGTTATTATATCCAGGGAAGTGTTGATAAATCTGTACTAATGGATATTGCTGAAAGTATTTTTAAAATTGAATAAAAACTTCTCATAAAAGTGTAAGATATCCTCGTTTCTCAGGTTTTATATATAGAGCCTAAAGAAAGGGGGTGTTTTATTATGCAATGTTAGCAATGCCGACTTATGCAAATGACAGTCAAGTCATATAAGAAGAAAAAACTATTGTCAGTAATCCGAGTACTAGATTCTCAAATATCAGTGTGTTTTACAATATGTTTGAGATCACAAGTGGTGGTAAAGCGTTGTTAACGTATTATGAAACAGTTCAGCAGTACGGGCATGAAAACTATATGATAATAACTGGTATTGAAGGTTCTAAAGTCATACTAAGGTGAATTTCTATGGTTCGCTAGGCTCTGTAAATACTTTGTTTTCAAGAATTTTAGATATTATGAAGAAGAGTATTTCATTAAGAATGTTAAATTCGATAGAAAAACAAAAATCAAAGATTAAGGGCTATTCAGTTTTCTTTCCTTTATTTAGGGTATTGATAAAATATACGTAACTAAGAATCCTGTTAATACACAGCAAAGGAGTCGCTATGTGGAATTGTACAAAATGTAATCATGAAATGGAAGATGATGTACTAAATTGCATAGAATGTGGCAGTCCAAAACCAGATACTTTCGATGGAAAAATAGAAGCAGAAGAGGATACAGCTACAAGAATCTATGCACTAAACTCAAATGATAATTCAAATGTTAAAGTTAAGAAAGATAAAAGAGACAGGAAAAAAGAGTTGCTTAGAAAATATGGCGTGTTAGTAGATCATGATTCCATTAGTAAAGAAGACTATAAAGAGCTTGCTAAGAAGAGTAAGCAATTAAAGAAACCACCTAAGAAGAAAAATTATAAAAGCATTTATAGAATTTTAAGAATTCTAGGATATTTTAACTTTGTATTCTATTTTATAGCAGGCATTTACTTAGGTATAGAAATTAATATGGGTATATCAACTTCATTCAACTGGTTGATAGCTTCAACGTGTTTCATGGTAGGGTTTGCCTCGGGGATGGGTTTTCTCGGATTTAGTGGTGTTGTAAAGTTAATGAATGATATAAATAGTGAAAAGAAAGCTTCCTAATAATGAAAATGAAACCTGAGAGGGTTTCTTTTTAGGTGTATCATAACGGAGTGAGTGTTACTAAACTGTTATATCTTGACAATTATTAATGATCACCGTATAATAACAACTGTTACGTAACGTATGTTACCTTAAAACGTGAGGAGGTTTGAAGTGCCACCAAAATCTAAAGTAAAAGAAGAAGATATTTTACAAGCAGCTTTTATTCTTACAAGAACAGATGGATTTGAGAGTGTGAATGCTAGAAATATTGCAAAGAAGCTTGGTTGTTCTACACATCCTATATTCAGAGTGTACAAGAATATGTCAGAGCTAAAACAGAAATTGTATAAGTATATTGAGGATTATTACAATCAATACATCGAGAGTAAAATGGGTGGCGAAAATGTTTTCTTAAACATAGGACTCGCATATCTTGATTTTGCGAGTGAAGAGAGTAACTTGTTCAAAATGCTTTTCATGTCTAATAGTATTGAAGTAATAGACTTTATGGAATTGATTGATAATGAAGAAAATCAACAGGTTATTTATGCAATAACAAGATTAGCACAAGTAGATGAGAAAAAAGCAAGAAAGATATATATAAATACATGGTTGTTTACACATGGTATTGCAGCGATGTTAGCAACTAATAATCTGACGCTTTCATTGGAAAAAAAAGAAGAATTGCTAAAAGATGCGTTCATATCATTTAAAAACTAGGGAGATTACAATGTTACAAACAAAACAACACAAATCAAATAATTTAGCACCCATTATCATAATCATGCTTTTTTCATTGTTACCGCTATTTAACTTCTCAGAGAAAATTTCATCTTTGGCTGGGTTAGTGAGTATAATTGGTTTTATATATTATTTTGTTCATAAAAGGATAAAGAAACTAACAAGAAGTCAAAGCAACCTTGATGAGAAAACTATTATCGAAGGCATCAAAAACAATTGGATATTAGTCATTGCACCAGTAATCCTAAATCTGATTGCTATTGGTCTATCAAAACTAGTGCTACCTGAATATTTTGAACATGTTATAGGACGTGTAGATACAATTCTTTCTTTGGACAAAATGATGGTATTGGTTATCCAATTTCTGTTGTTTGCATTTCTTGAAGAAGTAGTTTGGAGATCTTTGATACAGAAAAAATTAACACAATATATGAAAGTTCCATATGCGATAGTATTAGCCTCAATAGTTTTTGCTGTAGCTCACACATCAGTAGGAAGTTTTACTATAGTTACATATGATTTATTCTTTATATTTGCTAATAGCATTTTCTATGGACTAGTATTTCATAAGACACAAAACACGTATGTATCAACTATTTCACATTTTATAGCCAACTTAAGCGGCATGTGGATTCTTCTTTCTCTTGTTTAAATATGATTTAAGTATTAACCATAAGATATAATGAAAAACTCTCAACTAAGTCTCCATAGTGGAAACGGTAATGGGGCTGTATATGAATTTAAAGTACCCAATTTTAGATTGACAATCAGAGATGCTTGTTGTCAAACAAAGTAAAGCAGTATTGAGGATACTATTAATGGCATTACCTTTGATCAGTTTACCACTTTCTTTGATTATGATTCTAGGGTATGGCTATACGATGGTATTATTTTAGCCACCACTATTGCCGTGGTGATTATAATTAAAATGTTATATAGAAAAATTACTTATCAGTAAAAGTACTATCAAGTAATTGATGGCTTTAATAGTTAAATGATTCAGAGGAGTTTTTTTAAACGTACTTTTTTTCTTTTTACTGATATAATGTATTTATGAAGGTGTTTGACATATCTGTTTGCTGATAAGTTACAATGAATATAAGTTTTTTTTGAAATATGCAAAAAAATGTTTTCCATCTTGGTAATAAGTGTAGTATTATAAAATGTAAACTTTAAATCGGGAAATGAGGATTTTAAGTTTTACGACTAACCGATAATCAACATGGAGGCGCAGCAATGAGAAGAGAAATGAAAGATTTAACGAAGATATTATTAGGAGGAGAGAACCTTTCTTTATATATCAGTGACGATATGCATATAGTTGATGCAATAGCTAAAAAGTTCAATAATTTACTTGATATAAAATCTAATACAACAGATGAATTAAGAACATCACATACAAGCAAAACACCTATTGCACCTGTGGCATTTTCAGGTATGAGCAGTAAACCGAAGTTTGACTTCGTTTATATTCAGTTGACACCAGATTATGACAATGTAAAAATACATCTTGAGAAGCAAGGTGCTGGTGAGCAGTGGTCGAGTTATTATGATTTCTATACAAG
>JABXKX010000155.1 GCA_013619035.1 Peptostreptococcaceae bacterium | reverse complement strand
GGTAAGAACTTATCTTATTATGGTACTGGAGGTCCTACATGCCTAACTTGCCCAGTTCACAGGGAATAGATAAAAAGATAGAAGACATTCTTAAGGCGTACCTTTTAGTAGAAAGTTATACGAATACAATAGGAGAAGAAGCCGTTGATGAGTTTTTTAATCAAGTAGTAGGTGACATGGACTATTTTAAAGAACATCCTGAATTATATGGTCAATACAAAACAGATGATCCTAAATTTAATAGACATGTCAATTACGCATTATATAAGGGATCCTCTGACACATATGTTTTGTTACATCATTCAGATGTAGTGAATATTGAAAACTACAGTAGTTATAAAGAATTAGCTTTAAAACCTGAAGATTTAGCAAAAGCACTTAAGGGTGATAAAACATTATTAAGTGAAGCCGCTAAAAAAGATTTATTGTCTGATGATTATATCTTTGGAAGAGGTGCTGCTGACATGAAGGCTGGAGGAGCAATAGAACTGGCTTTGTTGGATTATTATTCTAGAAGGGATAATGGCCCTAGTATATTGGTTTTAGCCGTACCAGATGAAGAAAATGAGTCATTAGGTATGAGGGCAGCTATTCATTTACTGAATGATTTAAAAGACAAACATAATCTGAAGTATAAATTAATGATCAATACCGAACCTCATCAAAGAATGGATGATGAAAAAGGGGTAATCAGCCAAGGTTCAATTGGTAAACTTAATGTATTTGTTCATGTAAAAGGTGTACTTGCTCATGCTGGAAAAGCGTTAGAAGGTATTAACTCAAATGGTTTACTGGCATCCATAGTCAATCATGTGGATTTAAACGATGCTTTTGTAAATGAAACAGACTATGAAATGAGCATACCACCAACATGGGTGATGATGAGAGACAATAAAAAAAGTTATGATATCTCATTTCCTAGTATGAGTTATGGTCTGTTAAATGTTCTTAGTTTTACAGATAGCCCTTCTGAAGTATTAGATAAGCTAAGAGGTATTACACAACAAGCTGTTGATGAGTATTTAGATCATGTTAATCATATGAGACTTAAATTTTCGATTAAGACGAACAGAAATTGGTCAGGCTTTGAGAAAAAGAAATGTGTCTATACGTTAGATGAGTACTTAAGTAAACAAGAAGAACAGTATGACTTATCCTCTTATCCAGATGATTTGGAGGACTTACTCTATAAATCAAATGATGATGAACCAGTTGTCATTATAGGTATACTACCACCTTATTATCCAGCTGTTACAAATGATGATCAAGATGAGTTAATAAATCTTGTCAATGAATTTACAAGGTCGACATATGGTCAAACCTATGACAATAGAATGTATTTTACAGGTATATCAGATCTGAGTTACACAAGACTACCAAGTCCTCATATTGAAAAGGAAATGAAGAATATCCTTGGATGGGGCAGTCGGTATTCTATACCATTTGAACAACTAAAATCAGTAGAAATGCCTTGTGTGAACATCGGTCCTTGGGGAAAAGATTTCCATAAACCAAGTGAACGGGTTCTCAAAGAGGATGTATTTTTAAGAACACCAAGTATAATAAACCATGTTATTAAGAATTATAAAGGAGGAAATTATGTTTAAAAATGTAATCGTAAGAAGACCAGCACAGTCATTGTCAAATGGTATCACATCTAATCCACAGTATGGGAAACCAGTTTATGAGAACGCTTTGGTACAACATGATAACTACATCAAAGCTCTAAAGCTCTGTGGTGTAAATGTTCATGTACTAGAAGCGGATGAACGTTATCCAGATTCGTGTTTTGTTGAAGATGTAGCGGTTTGTACTGAAAAGTTTGTTATGGTAACGAGTCCGGGTGCTGAGACTAGAAAAGGGGAAGAAAAAGAAATTATTGAAACATTGACCAATTTTTATGAAGAGATCAAGTTCATACAAGCACCTGGAACGCTTGAAGGTGGTGATGTTATGATGGTTGGAGATCATTATTACATTGGACTTTCTGATAGAACAAATGCAGAAGGAGCTCAACAATTGATTTCTGCTTTAGAGTCTTATGGTATGAATGGTTCTGTAATCGATATGAAAGAAATGTTACATTTGAAAACAGGCTTAGGATACTTAGAAGATAATATTCTTCTAGTAGCGGGTGAATTTATCAGCCATGAGACTTTTGATCAGTATACAAAAATAATAATCGATGAAGATGAAAGTTATGCAGCCAATTGCATTAGAGTAAATGATTTTGTATTGGTTCCAGAAAGATTCTATAAAACAAGAGAAAAGATTGAAGCGGCTGGACTAAAGGTTATAACCGTTGATACATCAGAGTATATGAAAGTAGATGGCGGTCTGAGCTGCTTATCGTTAAGATTTTAAATCATAGATAGATCCAGCTAATCTGTATTAAGGAGTGAAAGTTATGAATAGAGACAATATTGGCAGTTTTATTGAAGATCGAAAAGAAGATTTTATAAAAGCTAATGATATGATTTGGGAATTTGCTGAATTGGGTTTGGAAGAACATAAATCATCAGAATACTTAAGTAACCTTCTAAATGAAGAAGAGTTTGAAGTCAAAAGAAACCTAGCGGGTATGCCAACCGCATTTTCTGCTAGTTATGGTAGTGGAAAACCTATTATTGCAATTTTAGGAGAATTTGATGCATTGCCTGGATTAAGTCAGAAAGCTTCAACTTATGAAAAAGAAGAAGTGGTAAACGGCGGTAACGGTCATGGTTGTGGACATAATACTCTAGGTGCTGGTTCTCTTGCAGCAAGCGTTGCAGTTAAAGAGTATTTAAAAAAGAATCAGATAAGTGGTACAGTTAGATACTATGGATGTCCAGCAGAAGAAAATGGTTCAGGAAAAACATATATGGTACGAGATGGTATTTTTGATGATGTGGATATTGCTTTGAGTTGGCATCCAATGGATACGAATAATGTCATTGGCATCAGAACTCAAGCATGTATGAGTGCCTACTTCAGATTCAAGGGTGTATCAGCACATGCTGCTGTTTCGCCGCATCTTGGACGAAGTGCTCTGGATGCCATGGAATTGATGAATGTAGGAGCGAACTACTTACGTGAACATATCTCGAAAGATGCATTGTTACATTATGCTATTACAGATGGTGGTGGTAAAGCGCCCAATGTAGTTCAAGACAAAAGTGAAGTTTATTATTTTGTTCGTGATTCTAAAACAAAAGACATGTTTGATGTGTACGACCGTCTATGTGATGTGGCAAAAGGCGCTGCACTCATGACGGGAACAGAAGTTGAAATTGAGTTTATAGAAGGTCTAAGTGACTATATTCCTAATAGAACATTAGGTGAATTGATGAGTCGTAATTTCTCAGAAGTAGGTTCACCGAAGTTTGACAATGACGATCATAAGTTAGCAGAAAAATTCAAGACCACTTTTACGGATCAAGAGATAATGAATACACTCGGCCAAATACGTATGTTTGCTGGAGAAGAAGTAGCACGTTCGCTTGAAGATAAGTCAGTCTGTGATTATGTTTCACCATACATACATCTTGATATGCACATGCCTGGTTCTACAGATGTGGGAGACGTAAGTTACGTTGTTCCTACTGCACAATTGACAACTGCATGCTGTGCTTTGGCAACAACAGGACACACATGGCAGTTTACAGCTCAGATGTGCTCACCACTTGCACATAAAGGCATGTTAACAGCAGCAAAAGTTATGGCGTTGACAGCTGTTGATATCATTAATACACCCGACATTACAGAAAAAGCAAAGACAGAATTGTTTAATCAAACAAAAGGCATATATAATTGTCCTCTACCAAAGGATAGTAAACCTATCAAATAGAAGGAGTAAAGTATGGATTATATGAGTATTGCGAATAGCACCCTTATGTACATCTTGATTATCATCGGTATCGGTTTTGTTTTACTACAATCTGCGATGCATCTGAAAATGGCATTGGGAAGAGCAAAAGAAATAAATATGGATAAGCGAAAGATCAAAAATACAATGAAATCGGCAGCAGCATTCTCAGTTGTTCCAACATTACCAATTGTTGTTGCTTTGATTACTCTTATCCCAGTCTTTGGAACACCATGGCCGTGGTTCAGACTATCAGTGGTTGGATCAGCTTCTTATGAGCTTATGGCGGCAGATTTAGCTGCTAAAGGAAGTGGTACATCACTAGCAGAAGGTTTGAATGCAGTGGCATTTGGTAATGCTATTGTTGTTATGACTTTAGCAGTAACATGGACATTCATGTTAAACTTTATGATTAAAGGTGTTCTAAAAAAAGTTAAGAAAATGAAAAATAAAAGTAATTTTGCCTGGTCTGCAATATTAATTAGTTGTTTGTTTATGTCGCTATTGGTAGTATTTATC
>JABXKX010000571.1 GCA_013619035.1 Peptostreptococcaceae bacterium | reverse complement strand
GTTTCCCCATCCTCCTAATATATTTTCTATTTCATCCAATTCATTAACGGTAAATTCTTCTTCATCTGTTTGACGTACTATAGGATAAGGATCCCAATTCACTTTTATATTTTTATATTCTCTGTCTATTCACGCAGAACTTTATTTAAAATCTACAAAGTATGTTGCAATTAATACTACTATTGCAGCGATTATAAATATTATTTTGGATGTGATTTTAATACCTGCTTACGGAATGACTGGGGCCGCTGTTGCGACACTTGCTTCGTATATCTGTTTATTCCTGAATCATTATTTCTATTCAAGGAAACTGTCGCCGAGGCTGTTTCCACTAAAACAGTATGTTTTTCCTATCATATTAATTTTTGTTTCAATGATTATTACGTATTTATTATTAGATTTATGGATTTTAAGATGGGGTTGTGCCTTTATGATTTTCATCTTTTTCTGTTTCTATTTTTCCAAACATAGAAAAGAACTAAGTGAGTATATAAACTAGACAACTAGAATGAAGAATAAAATTATTATCGATATAAGATAGTGGAAAAACCACCCCTTATAGGAGATATAATAACCAAGGAGGAAATGCAAAGATGCTTAATTTCACAGTAGGACCTGTACAATCATCCGGGGAGGTTCTTGCTATTGGTGCTGAACAGGTACCGTATTTTAGAACTTCAGAGTTCTCCGCAATTATGCTTGAAAACGAAGAACTTATAAAGAAGTTTGCAAAAGCACAAGAAGATTCTAGAGTAGTGTTCTTTACAGGTTCTGGCTCGGCTTCAATGGAAGCTGCTGTAATGAACTGTTTCACGGAGCAGGATAAGATACTTATAGTTAATGGTGGTAGCTTTGGGCAGAGATTTGTTGAGATATGCCAAATCCATGATCTGTCGTTTACGGAGATTAAGATGGAAGCTGGTAAGGCACTGACTGAAGAGATGCTTAAGCCCTACGATGGCTGTGGCTATAATGGATTCCTTGTTAATGTTCATGAGACATCCACGGGTGTCTATTATGATATTGAAATGATTAGTCGGTTCTGTAAGAAGAACGATATTTTCCTTGTCGTTGATGCTATCAGTTCTTTCCTTGTAGATCCGTTTAATATGGAAGAGCTTGATGTTGCAGTTATGATTACTGGATCTCAAAAAGCACTTGCTTGTCCTCCAGGGGTCTCTATCATTACTATGAATCCTAAGGCAGTAGAGCGAGTGAACAATGTTAATGTGAAGTCTATGTATTTCAACTTGAAGGATGCTCTTAAGAACGGTGAGCGCGGACAAACACCATTTACTCCAGCAGTAGGAATTCTTCTTCAGATTAACGCAAGACTGAAACAGATAGATGCAAACGGAGGTGTAGAGAGCGAGATTGTACGAATCAGAGAACTGGCTGCAGATTTCAGAGCTAAAATTGTAAAAATGCCATTTGAAATAATATCTGAATCGATGTCAAATGCAGTGACTCCACTGCATCCATATAATGCGTCAGCTCACGACATCTTCACAACTCTGAAAGATGAATACGGCATTTGGATTTGCCCTAACGGTGGAGATTTGAAAGATACCGTGTTCAGAGTTGGACATATTGGAGCACTTACTAAGGATGATAATATCACGCTGGTCAATGCATTGAGAGATATGCAGACACGAGGCTTGTTGTAATAGAATTACAACGGCTACTAGCCCCAAAAGGAGGTAAAGCAAAAATGACAAAAGTAATCACATACGGAACATATGACCTCTTACACTATGGACACATCTGTATCCTTGAGAGAGCAAAAATACTCGGAGATTATCTAATTGTTGGTGTGACTGCAGATGATTACGATAAAACACGGGGTAAGATTAATGTTCAGCAAAGCCTGATGGAGCGTGTTGAAGCCGTTCGACAAACAGGTTTAGCTGATGAAATTATTATTGAAGAGTACGAGGGTCAGAAGATAGATGATATCAGGCGTTTTGATGTGGACATTTTCACAGTTGGCTCGGACTGGATCGGAAAGTTTGATTACCTAAATGATTATTGCAAGGTTATGTATCTTACGAGAACCGAGGGAGTTTCGAGTAGTGAGCTTAGAGCTGAGAAACGTGAAATAAGACTCGGTTTAGTCGGTGAATCTGCTATATTAAATAAGTTTATAAAAGAGGCAAGATACGTAAATGGAGTTACTGTCCAGGGAATTTGTACTTTGAATAGTGATGAACTCTCAGATGAAGTTAAGTCGCTTCCGATTAAGACAGATGATTATCACGAATTATTGAAATCTGTTGATGCTGTGTATCTAATTTCTCATCCTAGCAAACATTACGAGCAAATAAAGGAAGCATTGAATGACGGCAAGCATGTTCTTTGCGAGTCACCTATTGCAACAAATAAAAAATGTTGTGAAGAACTATTTAACCTGGCGAAAAAGAAGAACTGTATATTATCTGATGGTATAAAGACAGCTTATTCAACAGCTTATTCTCGATTATTGCTTCTAGCAAAGAGTGGTAGAATCGGCAACGTTATTTCTGTTGATGCCACATGTACAAGCATTAAAGAATTACCTGAAGGAAACGAAACAATTCACTGGAATAGCATTGCATCGTGGGGACCTACAGCCATTTTGCCGATATTCCAGATATTTGGAGTGCAGTACAGTAGTAAATACATGACTGTACGATACGCAGATGAAGTTAATAAAGTTGATGATTTTACAAAAATAGACTTTTTATACCCACATGCAACAGCTTCAATTAAAGTTGGACAAGGCGTAAAATCAGAAGGCCAACTCATCATTTCTGGCACTAAGGGATACATCTATGTTCCGGCTCCTTGGTGGAAGACAGAGTATTTCGAGATCCGATTTGAAAACCCTGCGGAGAATAAAAAATATTTTTATCAGCTCGATGGAGAAGGAATAAGGTATGAGATAGTCGCTTTTGTGAAAGCAATCGAGAGTGGCAAGAAGAATCTCTATGTCGATGAAGATGTATCAAAAGCCATAACAGGAGTTATGGAGGATTATTATGAAGTAAACGAAATTAACAAGATTTAAGTCAGATGGGCGTATAACATATGAAAAACTGAGTACTATGAGCAGGCAAAAAATAAGAGATTTAATACCCTGTTTTTACATAATTTAACAAAAGTTCGGTGGGTATGAGGAGACTTGACCTCGCCGCAAAACTAGGCTATGGCGTATATATTGCTTAAAATATTGATATACGGAGTAGTTGTAATTGGTGCTTATTCATACTGTAACGTTGGTACTACAATATTTAGTCGGGTAGAAATCGGTAAGTATTGTTCTATTGGTTACAAAACATAAATCTGACTCCCAAAACATCCAATAAACTTTCTTTCTATGTCTCCGATTATATATCGCTACAGTTCAAATCCAAAATCTGACTGGTCAAAGGATGATTTTACCTCACCCCCGATTGTTGAAAACGATGTATGGATTGGAAGTGACGTAATAATATTACATGGAATACGTATTGGAAATGAGGCTGTTATCGCAGTCGGAACAATCGTAACCAAAGATGTTCTTGATTATGATATTGTGGGAGGTGTTCCAACAAAATTGATTAAGTATAGATTTTATAAAAAACATATAAAAAAGATTTTTGAAATTCAATGGTGGGATCGTGACTTCACATGGATTGATAACATTATTAAGAATTGATGGGAGATGAAAAAGATAATGAAAACTATAGCTTTTGTACCAATTAAACTTAATTCACAAAGACTACCACATAAGAACATTCTGCCAATTGCTGGACATCCTTTGTGTTGGCATATTACTAATACCCTTGTGAATACCAAAGGAATTGATGAAGTATATGTGTATTGCAGTGATGAAGCCGTGATGCAGTATTTGCCAGAAGGTGTTTTGTTTAAAAAACGAGACAAGCGTCTGGATGGCGACTTAATTAAAGGGTTCGATATTTACAGCAGCTTTATTTCTGAAGTGGATGCTGACATATATGTTTTAGCACATACGACTTCACCGTTTCTAAAATCAAATACTATTGAATCTGCTCTAGAAAAAATGCTTAATGAAGACTTTGATTCAGCTTTTTCTGCTGAAAAGATACAAACATTTGCATGGTATAATAACAAACCAATTAATTATGATTTAAATGATGTGCCAAGAACACAAGATATGGAGCCTATATATGTTGAGACAAGCGGTTTTTTTATGTTCAATAAAGAAGTATTTACAGAGCATAGAAGAAGAATTGGATTTAAACCTTATATTAAGGAAATTGATAGCATAGAAGCTATTGACATAGATACTAAAGAGGATTATGATTTTGCATTACTAATAAGTGAGAGTATTAAAAAGGAGGTCAAATAATGTTTAAGCTAATAGCGGGTCCATGTGC
>JABXKX010000504.1 GCA_013619035.1 Peptostreptococcaceae bacterium | reverse complement strand
CAATTATAGTGTCTATTTTTCTCATAATATCAATTAATTTTATAAACATATAACAAACAGATTTACTTTTTTATAGAATCAAATTATAGCCATCTAAAACACGTTATTTCAACGATTACACCAAATGATATAACATTCTATTAAACTCCTCCATTATAGTTGACAAATACTATTTATGTTGATATTGTAATAAAATCACAATCTGAAAAAAGAGGAGATTTAGATGAGATTTATACCAATTACAATGTTAAACGGTGGTGAAATTCTAGCCGCTAGTATTACAAACTCAAATATGCAAGTCCTTATGACAGAAAACACAATATTAAACAGCAAAAACATTAAAAGAATTCAACGCTATGGAATTCAGTCGGTTTATATAAAAGACGATACTTCAATCAATAGTGAAACCGACTCCTATCCTGAGAATATTCAAGATACAATCCATCCAAAGGTGCGTCAGTCGTCAGTTTATACAATAAAGAACTGCATAAAAACCTTTGATTCCAATGTAAAAAAACAGAAAAAGAATTTACGTTATGGGGATTGCGGTATGTTCTTATGCAAAGATGTCAGCAAAGTCTCTCAGTCATTAATCGAAGAAATTATAACTTCGAAAAATACAAATGTCTCAATGATGACTATAAAAAATTCTAACGATTATTACTATGAACATTCTGTGAATGTTGCTGTTTTATCAATTATAATAGGACTTGAGGTAGGTCTTAAGTTGGAAGAACTAGAAAATTTAGCTTATGGTGCTTTACTTGCTGATATCGGATGTAATTGGATTGAAGCGGATCTGTTAGACGATGAAGAACAATATACTGAGATTGAAACCAATAAAATGCAAAAACACGCTTTCATTGGCTATGATTATATCAATAAGAACACAACTTTTAACGCTCACATAAAAAATATTATTTTACAACATCACGAAAGAATTGATGGTACAGGTTATCCTAATCATTTGATTGCTGATGAAATTCATCCTTTAGCAAAAATAGTTATGATTGCTGATGTTTATGATGCTATGACTTCTGATAGATTACATAGAAAGGCATATACACAAATTGAAGCCATTGAGTATATAATGGCCAATGCCGGAACTTTATTTGATTTTGATCTTGCAAATATCTTTGTCCGAAAGATTGTTCCCTACCCAGTTGGGACATATGTATTATTATCAAATGGTCAGAAAGGTGCCATTTTAAAAAACACCCCCAATTTCCCGCTTAGACCTACGTTAAGGATTTTTGGACGCTCTATTGGAAACGACAATCATCAATTTCTAGTAAATTTAGTTGATACAAAGAACATCATCATAGAAAAAGTAATTTATACCCTTAGTGAATAGATCCACCGTTTTAGTGTAATTTTTCTTTAAATAAAATATAGTATAAAAAAAACATCTAGATTTAATCTAGATATTTTTTATACTCATAAATGGTATAAAGAATCATAATTTAACTTATGATTCTTCTTTAAATGCATTTTCTATGATTTTAAACATATGAATTAAGCCTGAGTTTCTTCTGGCATGACTGATATTTTGAATCATACCATTTAATTGTATTTCAGTGCCTACTAATACCACCAATTCTTTTGCTCTTGTAATGGCTGTATATAGAATATTTTTGTTCTTTAACATCATAGGTACATTGTAAAGCGGCATAACAACGACTGGAAATTCCGACCCTTGACTCTTATGGACTGTAACAGCATAAGAGAGTACCAATTCATCTAATTGCCCAAACTCGTATTCCACTTCCCTGTCGTCATCAAATACGACCAATAACACTTTTCTGTTAAGATTAACTTCATGTATATAACCAATATCACCATTAAAAACCCCTTCACCTTTTTCATATGAGTATCTGGCTTTCCATTTGATATTATAGTTATTTTTGATTTGCATCACCTTATCCCCTTCTCTGAAGGTTGTATCTCCAAAAGTTTTTTCTGGTTTTTCCTTCATGGGAGGATTCAGTGCATATTGTAAACATTGATTTAAATTCAAAACACCTGCTGGCGAATTCTTCATTGGTGATAACACTTGAATATCTTTTAATGAATCAAACTTATAATAATTCGGCAATCTATCTTTGCAGAGATTAACGATTGTATCAATGACACCATTCGGTGTCTTTTGTTTGATAAAATAAAAATCTTTATCTTTTTCATTAACTATAGGCATTTGACCTGTGTTTATTCTATGAGCATTGGTAACGATCATGCTCTCCTGGGCTTGTCTAAAGATCTCAGTTAAAGCCACCGTTTTTATGATACCACTATTAATCAAGTCACTTAATACATTACCTGCTCCAACGGCTGGTAATTGGTCTATATCACCAACAAATATCATTCTAGTACCATAAGATATCGCTTCTAGAAGATTGTTCATCAGAAGAATATCAAGCATAGATGCTTCATCAATAATAATCAAATCTGCTACCAAAGGATTCTCAGCATTTTTATTAAACGCTAAAAATCCAGCATCACTAAATTGATATTCCAATAGCCGATGAATGGTCTTTGATTCATGTTCTGTTGCTTCTGACATTCTTTTCGCTGCACGACCGGTCGGTGCTGCCAATAATACTTTTAAATTCTGTCTTTCGAAGATATTTATAATAGAATTGATTATGGTTGTTTTTCCTGTACCAGGACCACCCGTAATAACCATCACACCTTGAGTAATAGATTGAGATATGGCTTCCTTCTGTTGATCCGCTAAAGTAATGCTACCATCTTTTTCACAATAATCGATTTCTTTATCTGCTTCTACGTTGATAATCTCGACCTGTGAGTATGTCAATTTAGAGATTTTCTTACAAACGCTCAGTTCAGCATTGTAATAGTTGATTAGATAAATGACTTCTCTATCTTCAAATTTTGTTCTATGCAGATCCCCTTTTATAATGAGTTCTGTCAGTTCTGTTTTTATAACCTCTCTATTTACAACCAATATCTCCGAAGCTTCTTTAATCAGATCATCTTCATAAGAATAGGTATGACCTTGTTGTGTTATCAGAGTCATCACATGTTTGATACCACTATAAATTCTATAAGGACTGTCCTTATCAACACCCATAGTTTTAGCAATCCCATCAGCCATTCTAAAACCAATACCTTTGATTTCTTCAGCTAATATATAAGGATTCTCAGTGACTTTATCAATAGTCTTACTTTTAAATGTATTGTATATTCTAGTGGCATACGCTAAAGAAACGTCATACTTTTGCAAAAACATCACCACATCACTCATGGCTCTTGTTTCTGCATAAGACTTTACAATTTGATCCAATTTATTTTTACCGATACCTGGAATTTCTAATAATTTATTAGGATTGTACCTAATGATATCCATAGTATCTTCACTAAATTTCTGTACAATTCTTTCAGCTAAAGATGGTCCAATGCCTTTTAAAATGCCTGACCCTAAGTATTTTTGAATACTTTTAACTTCTGTTGGTTCAATGACTTCACAACTTGATACTTTGAGCTGCTCACCATATGTCTTATGAAAAGTAGGCTCACCAATAAAACGCATCATTTCACCTTCTTTGATAGTCGGCATAAATCCAACCACAATTAAAAGTTCCATATCATGATCCACAGATGCGATGGTATAACCATTTTCTTCATTTTTAAATATTATTTCCTCAACGATACCTTGTATTTCCATAGTCATTCTCCATATTTTATTTTCCATACCATCATATCATATCTCGGAAGTGAATTCATAGGTATTTTATTGAATGTGTAAAAATTATCCAATTTTAGATATTCTGTTACTAAAAAAAGAGAACTAGCATTAGTCCTCCATTAAAAATTCAATAATATTTTTATGCTCAATACCATTTCTTGATTTATTGACAAGATCCATTGAAATCACTGTTTTCGGATGATTATCAGCTATCTTTTCCAAAACAGAAAACTCCCTTTCAATCGTTGATGCTTCTGCTAAAAGATACGTTACTTGAATATATTCGACCTTATCACCTTCGACAATAACAAAGTCCACTTCATACTCATCAAATTTCCCTACATAAACGGTCTTACCACGTCTAAGTAATTCTAATAAAACTATGTTTTCTAACGACTGACCTATATCTGTTTGATTATTAAAGTATAGACTTCTAATACCAAGATCATTTATAAAATACTTTTCATTAGTTCTTAAGAGTTCTTTCCCCTTAATGTTGTATCTAGGTATACTGTGTATCAAATATGCACTCTTACAGGCATCTATATAATGATATATTGTTTCTTTCGATAGTTTTCTACCTTCAGATTTTAAGAATTTTGTAATTGAATTCGCAGAAAATATTTGTCCGATGTTATGAAGAACATAATACATAAATCGATTAAGTAAATCGA
>JABXKX010000195.1 GCA_013619035.1 Peptostreptococcaceae bacterium | reverse complement strand
ATCTCTAATGGTTGGAAATGTTTCTGCGTTATGACTTATTGAATTGAAACATGATGTCATGATCATAAAACATTAGCAGTCATTAGTTCATTAAAATTAACACAAAAAAATCATGTCGAAAAAAAGCACATACGTTGATTGGATTATCTTTGTTAAAATAATAACCAAAATCGTACTTTTAAATTCTAACACAATTTTTTTAAAAATGAATTTTAATTTTACGTAAAACCAAAATTTTGTTAAATCTTTATAAAATTATTGTTATTTCTGACTTTAAAACAACGTTATCTGATGATTTTTATGAATTTTTCTAGGTTTGATCAGTTCATCCCCTGTTAAAGCATCTCCTAAGAGTTCTGAATGATTATCAAACGATGCGTTAAACATTATAGCTTTTGTATGGTTAGAATTGGCATAACAATACACACAGCCATGCATACAAGTATCATAACTACCGATATCCACACTTTCTATACATTGGCATGTCTCTCTCTGATATCTATCTTTTCTAAAACCTTTTATAGCCATTGATTCTAATACCTTTTCATCAATACACTGACTTTTTGAGATGTTTAAATAAGAGTAATCTGTATCAGAACCGCACATTTTAATTTCAATATTATATGTTCTAGCAATAGAAACCAAACGTTTCAGAAAATCCTCTTGCTCAACTTCACTTAAAACAGTGATATGAGTCAATTGAGCTTTTACTTTCTTATAGACTTCTACAAAACTAATCACACAGTAGTTGATAGAACCAGCTAAGTACCTGCACAGCTTTTCAAAATATTCAAGGTGATAGGCTATTGTATATTTTTCTGTAAACAAAATAGGGTCATAACGCCAGATGATTCTTTCACTACCAATCACTTGAGAAAGTCTGATGATATTCTCGATGATTTCTCTTTTATCGGGTAAATTCTTTTCTAGATCTTTAACATAAGGTGTTAAAGTCATCTGTACCATATAAGGGGCATTAATCATGTCATGATATTTTAATAGTTCTGAAGGATTCTTTGTCCAAAAGACATAACAAGAAACATCCTCTGTTTTCAGAGAGACTTCACTAACTTGTTTTCGATTCATAGGATTTCTTACATAAACATAGCCTGCATTGATTCTACTCACAAACCACGCCATATAAAAAGCGGGTATATCGGTTCTTCTACTCACACTAATAATCATAATTGCCTCCAATCAAAGTTTATCATAGATACAACAAATAGAAAAAGAGCATTTCTGCTCTTATATCATTTCTTCTAACTGTTTATAGAGTTGATCTCGTTCTTTACAGAGGTCATCATAACCTTGATAGTCTTCAAATGTAAGTTTAGGTGAGATAGACAGTTCAAAAGATTCGATTAATCCTTCTACAATTGCAATATCCCCTTCTAAACGACTGGTATCTACAACAACTTCCTTTTCTTCTTCGATCTTAACTTTTCTTTTTACAGTCTGTTTTACTTTTTCAATTGTTTCTTCGTACTTAACCAATTGACCATCTTTTATTTCTATGATTTTATCCACACAATGTTTTAAGAAATATCGATCATGAGAAACTGCAATTACAGAACCTTTAAAGTCATTAATTGCTTTTTCGATAGCAATTCTTGATTCCAAGTCCAAATGGTTGGTCGGTTCATCTAAAATTAAACAATGAGGATTATTATACATCATACAAAGTAGTTTTATTCGTACTCTTTCACCACCACTTAAAATGGCAATTTTTGAATGAATAACATCACCATAAAATTGAAACTTCGACAGTACTTTTCTTGTTTCAGTATCATTTAACTTAAGTTCCCAAGATACCGCTTCAAGAATCGTTAAGGTTTCATCCTCAAAAGTGACTTCCTGACCCAAGTAAGCATATTTTATCCAAGATCCCAGACGAACATGACCACTGTACTCTTTGTCTTTCCCCAACATAATGTTAATGAGTGTGGTTTTTCCACAGCCATTAGGACCTACTAAAGCAACTTTTTCTCCACCATATACGGTTAAGTTAATGCCTTTAAGAATATGGTAGTCGTCATAATGTTTATGAAGATTTTCAAAAGTAACCACTTCATGACTCACATGAAAATCACTTTTAAAAGATAAGTTCGGACCGGATATATGTTTTAGATTTTCGCTTGATTTCAGATGACACATCATTGATTCGGCTTTTTCTTCTAACTTGATTAACTGTTTTTCACGACTCTGCGATTGTTTGATTTTTTTGTATTTCCGTAACTTCTCCACCATCAAACGTTCTGCACGAATTTGTTTCTGTAGATTTTTTTGTTCTTTTAAGTAAAAATCTTTTAATCTACTTTTTTGTTCTAAATAACTAGTATAGTTACACTTTTTAACCGTTAGATGACCCGCTTGTAATTCTCCAATTCTAGTGGTGACGCGGTCTAAAAACAGTCTATCATGAGATACCAGTAATACCCCACCTGAGAACTTTCTTAAATAAGATTCCAACCATTCGATGGCTTTGATATCCAAGTGGTTCGTCGGCTCATCCAAAATTAATAGTTCAGGTTCATTTAGAAGTAGTCTAGCCAATGCCACCCTCATTTTTTCACCACCACTCAACTTTTGAAGTGGTAATAAAAGTGCTCCTTTTCTAAGTCCTAAACCCAACAGTATCTTTTTAATTTTGTTTTGTAAGACGTAGCCATCCATATGATCAAATTCAGCCATATACTTAGAATAGGTCTCCATCAGATTTTCATAATCCTCAGGCTCATAATCATTTTTTTCTAATTTTATCTCTATGGCTCTTAATTTCTTTTCCAATTCAAATAATTCTTGATAATGAAGGGCATTAAAATTCTCATCATCATAATGCTCTAAGGATTGAGATAAATAACCGATTCTAATCCTTTTGGATTTAAAGACCTCTCCTGTATCAGGCACTTCTACACCCATTATTATTTTTAACAACGTTGATTTTCCAGAACCATTGGCACCAATTAATGCAATTCTATCCCCGTGTTCAACTTGTAACGTCACATCGGATAATACAACTTTATTTCTATACTCTTTCCTAATTGATTTAACTGCAACTAAACTCATAATAACTCCCAAAAGTGTGTGAATCACTTTTTACTCTATTCACATATATTGATATGACACGTATCGTCATCTACATTCAAGTGGTCAAATTAAATAAAAAATCTCCCAAGCATCGCTTAAGAGATTATCATTTAAAACATCCGCTTTCACAGTCATTTTATCATATTTATTTAAGTTTAGTTTTTACAGAACTATTACGCCTACAATTCTTTAATAACCCATTCTGTTTTTTTAATCACTTCTTCAATCAATTCAATCGATAAATCCGGATTGATTGTTTCTTGACTTCCGATTGCAATAATTGACATGGCCATAGCTGTTTTTATGGTATCAATCACTGGTAAATCATTGCTGTATCCATAACCTAAACCCGCAACAAAAGAATCTCCTGCGCCAGTAACATTACAAACATTTACATCCCAAGCTGTTACTTTATAAGATTCTTTACCATTGGTAAAGAATATGCCTTCACAGTCTAAACTGATAAATACATTTTCAATACCCAAATCTAAGAAATATTGGCCTGCAATCATTAGATCATCATCTGAATTGATTTCTATACCAGATAATACTTCTGCTTCATAACGATTAGGTTTAATCGTATGGAAGTGATGTATCAAGTGTTTGATACCAATTGCTTTTTCAGCTGATACAGGATCTAATACAAACTTTGTATCCCCTTTATATCTCTTTAAAATATATTCTAAATTTTCAGGACTGTCTGCATCTAAAAATAAATACTCCGATCCTCTAATAATATCATCTTTTGAGTTGATAAAATCAAATGACAGTTCATCAAGGGCACCCATATCGACTATACCAGATACCATTTCACCCATTTCATTTAAAATGGCCAAATATGTTGGTGTACCTGATTTTTCTAATATTAGTGATTCACTCATATCATATCCAAATAACTGCGAGTGTTCTAACATTGAACGACCTTTTTCATCATCTCCAACTACAGAGATAAATTTAGTGTTCACATTAACACGGGCTAAGTTTTCTGCTATATTTCGACACACCCCTCCAAATGACATTTTCACTTGACCAGGTGTTGAATTATATGGTCTATACTTCGCTGTACTAAAGCCGAAGATATCAACAACCGAAGCACCAAATACTACTACATACGCATCCTTATTCATGAAACGCCTCCTATACAGAATTTAATTTTATCACAGCTAAATTATTTTACAAGGCAAAAAAGAAAAAGACCCTGTTTAGGTCTGTATTTTCTAGCAATTCACATAAAAACAATCCAAATGAGTGGTTGCTAATAGATTTTGAATCCGCGGAATACTTCAAGGCTGTCTCTTATACACA
>JABXKX010000056.1 GCA_013619035.1 Peptostreptococcaceae bacterium | reverse complement strand
GACAGGAAGATAAAAGAGGTCTCTATGAAAAGAAATAAAACGATTGATATATTTAGAGGACTGATCATGATTATTATGGCAATAGATCATGCCTCTTATTTTGTTATAAACACCCACTTTTATGAAGGGTTTGATTTCTTTACATCATATCCAAATCATTTAGCGTTCTTTACAAGGTGGATTACTCATCTATGTGCACCAGGTTTCTTCTTTGCCTTAGGTTATGGCGCTTATAAAAATTACTTTAAATCTACTCATCAAAAATATAAAATGATTGTCAGAAGCTTATTTTTACTCTTACTTCAACTCACACTCATTAATTATGTCTGGCAAAATGAATTGAGATTTTTCGGTGTAATTACAGCCCTTTCAATAAGTTTACTATTTTTAACACTTCTAATGCCTATCATAAAAAAGTTTGGTTTGTTACTCGGTATTTTGATGATCCTTTTCTCTCAATACGCGGTTCAATTGCCATATTTTTTAAACTCGGAACATCTACTGACCAGACTGTTCTTAGTACCTGGAGTTTATCAAAACAATTTCATTTTGTACGTCACATTACCATGGCTTGGGATAGCGTGTATTGGTGCGTATGTCTCCAGTAAAGAGTCGATACCTTATCTAAAGTTAAGTGGTCTATCAGCACTCTTATTTATTCTGGTTCAATTTATTATTGTCAAAACACCATTAACAGTTATGGATGGTTTATCCGTCATTAAATATCCACCAAGCATAGCTTTCTTAACATTAACCATGTCCATCAATTTTATGTTAATGTACATCATAGAACAGGTTAAAGAATTAAAGTTAATGAAAGTCATCATGACATATGGTAGGTCACCACTTCTCTTTTATATTTTGCATCTCTATTTATATGCTGGTATAGGACGTCTCAATGACAGTGATAGTTATCTGTATCTCTATATCATATGGTTTGTTGGTATTCTAATACTGTATTATCCGTGTTATTTCGGTTATGTTCTTAAGAAGAAGTATTTATAATGCAACCGTTTGCAGCATTCCTTTATTATAGTATAATTACTGTAGGAGGATTATTAAATGAAGAAATTAATCGTTTTAGTAACATCACTGACTTTACTCACTTCTTGTGGTACAAATAATAATGAGATGGTCAATACACAATCAATCAATGATAACACAACGATTGAAACTGAGTCGTTATATGAATATGATGTCTCTGTGAATCAATCAAATTTTTCAAACGACGACTTGATATACTTTATTATGATTGACCGCTTCTCAGATGGTGATACAACCAATAATAACTTTGAAGACTACAGCGATAATAAAAGTGATCTTAAGTCTTATTTGGGTGGCGACTTAAGAGGTGTTATCAATCAACTGGACTATATCAAAACTCAAGGTGCTACAGCAATTTGGCTAACGCCTATCGTAAAGAATGAACCGTATGGTTACCACGGCTATTGGACTTCTGATTTTGAATCTGTAGACCCACATTTTGGTGATTTAGAGACATTAAAAGAACTGGTGACATCGGCTCATGAAAAAGATATCAAAGTCATTTTCGACTATGTTGTGAATCATACGGGTTATCAACATGAGTGGTTAGATGATCCCGATAAACAAGATTGGTTTCATAACAAAGGTACCATCACGAACTACTCCGATGCTGACCAAGTACTTAATTATAATTTAGCAGGACTCCCTGATTTAAATACTGAGAATCCTGAAGTAAAAGACTATTTTTATAACAATGTTTTATGGTGGATTAAAGAAACTGGCGTAGATGGATTAAGACTTGATACAGTCAGACATGTTCCAAATGAATTTTTGAATGAGTTTGCCTATATCATCAAACAAGAATACCCCGATTTTTTCTTGCTGGGTGAAGTTTTCGTGACCAGTCCTAGTTTTTTAGCATCTTATAATGAAGTCGGTTTTGATAGTATTACCAATTATTCTATGTATGATGGCATATTGGATACCTTTAAAATATATGGCGATGCCAACAAATTAAAAATAGCCATCAACAACGATTCAAAGTTTAATAACCCTAGCTTAAATGGCATCTTTCTAGACAATCATGATGTTTCACGTTTAATCAGTCGTACTTCAAAACATGGAGACTCTTATTTGAAACAAGGATTAACATTCTTGATGACTTACCCTTCTATACCTATTGTGTATTACGGCACTGAAATTGGTTTGGAAGGTAAAAACGATCCTGAAAATAGACAGATGATGAACTTTGAAGCAGTCACTGATAATGACATCTACAACCATTATCAAATGCTTGTAACGCTTAGAGAAGAAACAAAAGATTATGATTCAGTAGAAATATTAGATGTTACCTCAGATTATATTGTTTTAAACTATACAAATGGTGTCAAAAATATGATTGTTGCTTTTAATGTTTCATTATATGACAAAAACATTGTAATTGAAGGCTCATATAAAGATTACATCACACAGGAAATAATCTCAGGTGAGGTTGTACTCAAATCACTTGAATCACTTATACTTTTGGAGGAATAATATGCATCAGATTATTATAGATCAAGTTACAATACCTTATTTAGGACTTGAAAGAACCATTAGAATCTATTTACCACCCAACTATGAAGAAGACAAATCATTTCCAGTTATCTATATGCACGATGCTCAAAACCTATTTGATATAGAAACCTCTTCTTATGGTGCCATATGGGATGTGCATACGCATCTTAACGATTATTACAATCAGACTGGTCAAGGTATGATTGTTGTAGGTATAGACAATTACGAAGGCAGTTTCAATCGATTAAACGAATATTCTCCTTGGGTTAATACAGAAATTAAGAATAATGCACTATTAGCTGATATCAATGAAGATGTTGGAGGATTGGGGCGAGATTACATTGATTTTGTTGTCAATGAGTTAAAACCAATGATAGATATTAAATATAAGACTCTACCAGACCGTGAACATACCGCTATGATTGGTAGTTCTATGGGTGGTCTGATATCACTATATGCTGCAACTGTCTATCCTGAAATATTTTCAAAGATAGGTGCTTTTTCTACCGCCGTTTGGTTTGCTGAAGATGAATTATTAAATGATCTCAGAAACTTTAATAGCGCACTTCCAATTAAATGGTATCTAGATATTGGCACAAAAGAGACCAGCAATGATGAAAAGGGAGAGTTTAATCAGCTTTACTTAGAAGGTTCAAAATCGGTTTATCAAACATTAAAGAAAAAAGTGAGTGAACCTAATCTTAAATTTATTATTGAGGATGGCGGTATTCACAATGAAAGAGACTGGTCTCGTCGTTTTCCAGAAGCGATTTCCTTTCTATTTAAAACACCACAAAATTAATTGTGGTGTTTTTCTTATAAAATCATTTTACCTTTTTTAATCACTTGAAGTGGATTCAAAATAGTTTCAACCATCTCAAGTGGATTTTCTTTATATACAACACAATCTGCATACTTTCCGACCTCAATACTGCCATGAGTCTCTTCAATACCAATTAAATCTGCACCATTTATCGTTGATGTTTTAAGAGCTTCCATGACTGACATGCCATGATCAATCATCAAAAGAATTTCTCTTGGAGATTCACCATGATAATTTAGTGGTGTACCTGCATCTGTACCCATTGCCAATGGAATATCATAAGCCATAGCCATCTTAAAACTTTCAAGATGTCTTTTATAGACCGCTCGACCTTTTTTAACTGCATATTCAGGTATACCACCTTCAGTGCCTTTTTTAACAATATTCTCTACTGCAGACAATGTAGGGACCATGTATGTTTGTGTCTCTGCCATCATCTTGGCACCTTCTTCATCCAATAGAGTAGCATGTTCTACTGAATCAATACCCGCCATCACCGAATTTTTAATACCTTGTGTACTATGGCAGTGGGTGCAAATCTTTTTACCAGCTTTGTGAGCTTCTTCAACCGCTGCTGTGAGTTCATCCACATTAAACTGATAGGCATTCACATCTACACCCGGTGTTAATACCCCACCAGATGATATAACTTTAATCAAATCAGCACCAGCTTTTAATTGTTCTCTAACAGCTTTTCGTACCTCTGTTTGTCCATCAGCTTCTCTTCCAAGGAAGTGTCCATGTCCACCTGTCATGGTGACTATTTTGCCTGCTGCGAATAAGTCAGGTCCTAATATGTTGCCATTATCTAATTGCTTTTTCATTTCTAGATCATAATAATTGACACCACCAACATCACGTATGGTTGTAACGCCACTTTTCAAATGTTTCTCTAAACTTGAAATCGCAGTAACGATAAAATCTGTTGTGGTCATTGAATTCATACTACCAATTGTATCTGCCATACCTGCCATAAAAATATGGGTATGACAATCAATTAATCCCGGGATAATATAACAGTCTTCATA
>JABXKX010000386.1 GCA_013619035.1 Peptostreptococcaceae bacterium | reverse complement strand
CTGAGTCGACCGTCGGCGAGATCTACACTGTATAGGTCGTCGGCAGCCGTCAGATGTGTCTAAGAGACAGCCTTTATATGTTTCTCTTTCGTAAAGTCTTTTAATATTTCTGTCATAGTTGTAGGTTTAAAGCCACCATTGTTTAGTGTCTTTTTTATAGTTTCTATCATTTTAGCTTGTGCATCTGAATAGGTAATTTCAAAACTTGCATCACTAATATACTTACCGTGAAGTTTTATCATATTATACTGTTCCAAAACTTCATCAAATACTTTATTTTTAATCGTTGGGAACAATTTATTTCTAAGTTCTTCTTTTGGTATACCAAGTCTTATCGGGAACTTTTCATGATAAACATTAAGAACCGTCAACATTTCCTGTTCTTTTTGAAGAATAAACTCTTTATGAAGTAGAACACTTTTAGAGAGTTCTATAACCACACCATCAGATTTTAAGCTTTCGACTTGCTCTAACACTTCTTCCTTTTTAAGACCTGCCAACTTCACATACGCATCTATGTTATTAAATGATTCACTGTGTTTTCTAATTAAATTATCAATGATCTCATCTTGTTTACCAGCTTCTTTAAATAGAAGTTCATCTAATATATCTTGTTTAAATCGTTTATGTTTATGAGCATTTGGATCTAAGATAACACCACCACCAATCGTTTCTAATGGTGAATAGAATCTTACGACAAAATGATCTCCATACTTACATGCTGTTGGCTCTTCTAATCTTAGCTGAGCAAAACACTCTTCTCCTGGCACCAACGATTCCTTGTCTAAAAGAACCAATCGACATAAGATTTCCTTTGTACCATGATAAAGTCTTAATCTTGTCCAATTCTTAAGTTCTCTTTGGGAATGTTTTAATAACTTCAATTTTATATCCAGCATACTGGTAACTTGCATCGACTCATTATGAGCTAAAATTTCGCCTCTATTGATCTCAGTTTTTTTAATACCTGTTACATTAATGGCCACTCTTTGACCTGCATAAGCCGTTTTAACCGATTCACTATGTACTTGTATGCTTCTAATCTTAGCTTCTTTCATGGAAGGGAAAATTGTAAGGGTTTCACCTTCAGACACATGTCCTTCTACCAAAGTCCCTGTCACAATAGTGCCGTGACCTGTTAATGTAAAAACTCTATCTATTGGCATTCTTACAGCAGATGAAGCACTCTTTACTTCTATTTCATCTGATAACTTATCAATGGCTTCTATTAAAGGCTCAAATCCATCCTTTGTAATTGAAGAGACACCAATCATCGGTGCTTTTTCTAAGAAGGTCCCTTTAAAGGTTTCCTTAAGATCCTCTTTGATCATATAAAGCCAATCATCATCTACCAAATCCGTTTTGGTTAAAACAACAATTCCTTTTTTAACTTCTAATATAGAAAGAATATCTAAATGCTCTTGTGTTTGTGGCATCACACCTTCTTCAGCAGAGATAACAAATAAAACCATATCAATACCACTGACACCTGCTAACATATTTTTGACAAATTTCTCATGACCCGGTACATCCACTATACCTGCTCTTTTACCACTTGGTAAATTAAAGAAGGCAAATCCTAAATCAATGGTTATACCACGCTTCTTTTCTTCTTCTAAACGATCTGTATCTATGTTGGTAAGTGCTTTTATTAAAGTGGTTTTACCATGATCGATATGACCAGCTGTACCTATAATAATATTTTTCATAACTTCTCCTACAACTGCTCTAAAGCTTTCAAAGCTTCTACAACAACATCATGTTCATCTAATGATAACGTTCTAAAATCTAAAATGACTTCTTCTTCTTTTATACGACCAATAATAGGTGTTTTAAAGTCTCTTAGATAAGTAATGATATCTTGTGCTTTTATTGTGTTATGGGTGAAAACAATCACTTTTGACAATAATTTTTCTAAAGGCATTGAGCCACCACCCACTTCTGAGTAGTCATCTTCTAAACGATAAGTGATTGTCTCTGTAATACCTAGTTTAGAGGCAAACAAACTCGCTTCTTCAGAAATATCATGATAAGATTTTGTTAACATTTTAAGCGTTGGGATATGATTCAGAGCATCTAATTCATCTCTATAATATTTAAGCGTACCTTCAAGGGCTGTTAAAGTCATTTTATCAACTCTTAACGCTCTTGTAAGTTGATTCTTTTTCATACGTTCAATATACTCTTTTTTACCCACAATGATACCTGCTTGAGGACCACCTAACATCTTATCCCCACTGAAGGAAACAATATCAATGCCATCAGCAATACATTCACCAACCGTTGGTTCTTTCATCAAACCATACTTGGATAAATCTATTAACATACCAGAACCTAAATCATCGTAAACTGGTAAGTTCTTTTCATGAGCCAATACACATAAATCTTTAGAAGAGACTTCCTGTGTAAAGCCTAAAACTTTAAAGTTACTTGTATGAACTTTTAATAACAAGGCTGTTTCTTCTGTTATTGCTTGTTCATAATCTCTTAAATGTGTTTTATTGGTTGCACCGACTTCTACTAAGTTGGCACCACTTAATTTCATCACTTCTGGAATTCTAAACGAGCCACCTATTTCAACTAGCTGACCTCTTGATACGATGACTTCTTTATCTAAAGCCATGGTACTTAGTACTAGCATCACTGCTGCTGCATTGTTGTTAACCACCAAGGCAGCTTCAGCACCAGTTAATTCGCATAACAACTCTTCTACATGACTGTATCTCGAACCACGCTTTCCATTAGATGTATCAAATTCTAACGTTGAATAATGCATACTCACATCTAACAGTTGTGCTTTTATATCATCAGACAAACATGAACGACCTAAGTTTGTATGTAACACAACACCAGTACCATTGATGACACGTCTGAGTTTAAAAGCATTTTTCTGATCGACTGATTGATGAATTCTTTTAATAATAGTATCTATCGATATATCATAAGTATCACCTGCTAACTGTGATATCTCATTTCTTATAATATCTAATATATCTCTTGAAGCATTTAGTACAAGAGTTCTTGATGTACTGTTTATCAATGCTTCTATATCTTTATGGATTAATAAATCATCTATTTTTGGAATACTTCTATATAATTTTTGTTTCATAATCCCTCCAGTTTCTTAGTCCTCATTATTATATCATAATAAAGGCTTATATTAAAAAAGTTAATAGACATTTTAGCGTCTATTAACCTTCATTTTTCTTATACTCATATGTATTTTACAAGAAGTCTCTTATCCATGCAATACCTGCATCAAACTAAAAGTTATTCTTAAGATTCAAGATTGATATTCATGCATTTCAAGTCAGTCAATAATTGATCAAAATCTCGTTTGTTATGATCATAAAATATAGTTTTCATACCCAATTCATTCGGTACCACGAGATTGCCTTGATTGTTATCAATAAACGTACATAGCTCATATGCTAAATCTAACTCTTTAATAGTTGATTCAAAAATTGGTTTTTCCTTTTTCCCCGATCCTATATCAGCTGAAATCGTCACCACATCAAAGATATCTTGTAAACCGTTATGGTAAATAATTTGTTTGACTCGATCACGTTTATTATCTGTAATCATGCCCACTATATAGCCACTATCTTTTAGAGACTTCATAAGTGATATTATTTCAATATCCATAGGTGTCTCATCAAAAGCTTTTCTAAGAATGTCTATATCGAGTGTTTGTTTTATATCAGCACAAAGAACAGGCCACATTTCTTCATGTGTTGTGTGTCCATATAACAACTTCCAATTGTGTTTTCTATAAGCTTTTTCAAATAATTCTTTATCAATATCTGTATGTTCATCAATATACTTTATGATAGAAGTTGTACCAGTTGCATCCGTTGTTAGTACACCATCTAAATCAAACAAAACTGCTTTTATCATAAAACGTCACCTTCTACCAATTCTTTTAAGATCGTTTCCAAAACAAATGTTTCTCTTTGTATGGATAATCCCATAGAGTTTTCATTATTTTTCATCACATTTTGATTGTATGAAATCGCCTCTCTAATATTAATCCAGACAGGCACCGACCCATTTGCCACTTCATAAGATTCTGGGCTGGCATCACCAAGTTCTTTATCAGCATCACATATATAGAAATATGACTTCATATGCATAAAATCATAACCGTCATAATAGGTTGGTCTATACTCTTCATAACAACCGTACTCTTTCATCACTTTGACACGGTTTGCACCGGTTTCTTCTGAAAGTTCTCTGAGTAAGCCTGTTGTTATATCTTCTCCATC
The DNA here is from genome assembly GCA_013619035.1 of Peptostreptococcaceae bacterium. Next base: position 136 of record JABXKX010000386.1, on the reverse strand, counting down.
ATCCACGCCACCACCTGGGATGCTATAATCATTGTATCTTTTTGTATATATAAGAAGTATTTCTTCATCTTTTAATACAATGGCTCTAGCTGCAGTTCTTTTATATAGTTTAGGATTGTCTATAGAATTCCTATCC
>JABXKX010000546.1 GCA_013619035.1 Peptostreptococcaceae bacterium | reverse complement strand
ATTTCTATCTGAGAATTTTCAGATTTTATTTGACCAATACTTCCTAATAAAGTATCCAATCTTTCAAATATTCTATTAAACGTTTCTTCAGTTGTTTTTACAGCTTCAAACTCTTCCGAATCAATTTTTCTACTCACTTCAACTGTACGAACAGCTTCACTTGATTGGTCCAACATATTATCAATTAAATTTTTGATATCACTACTTGCATTTGAAGATTGTTCAGCTAATTTTCTGATTTCATCAGCAACTACTGCAAATCCTCTACCTGCTTCCCCCGCTCTAGCTGATTCTATAGAAGCATTTAAAGCTAATAAATTTGTTTGATCGGCTATTGATGAAATCGTACTTGTGATTTCGCTAATCTTTCTTGATTGATCATCAACACTTGAAATAATAAACGATAATTGTTCTGAAGATTTTTCTTTTTCTTCAGCTTTTTCTATTAGGTTCTTCATTGTATCCAAACCTATTTCACTGTCTTTTTTCACTTCATCTGATAAATTACCCATTTCAGTTGAAAGGTTATTAACATGAGCAATTTTCTCTCCTACAGAAGCTGTTTTTTCAGATCCATCTTGTACTTCTTCAGCTTGAGTATTTGAGCCTCTTGCAACATCTTGAATAGATTGAGCAATTTCCTCAGTTGCTATTGTTGTTTCACCGATAGCTTTGGTTAGATTATCAGCATCATTTTTTACATCGGCTGACGTCACATTGATTTCATTAACAATTTCATTTAATGTATCAATTGTCCTATTAAGGTTCATTCCCATTTGACCGATTTCATCACTTCTATCCATATCTACTTTTTCAGTTAAGTCACCATCAGCAACTTTAGAAAGTGTTTGATTCACACGATTCAAATCTTTCGTAATTCTTACAGCTATGATCACTCCAACAACCACACCAATTACAACAGAAATAATAAGAACTATCACAGTTGCAATTACAAGTGGTGTGATATCTTTAGATAACTCATCCGCTTCAAATGTCACTGCAATTTTCCAACCTGTTGTCGGCTCTGTTGTAAAGAACAAACTTTTATGAGTACCCTCGTGTTCATAATCAACTGTACCGCTTTGAGTATCTTTCATTGGTCCCCAGAAGGGTAGTTTATCAATCTTTACACCTAATTGTATTGGATCTGGATGTGAAACAACATTTCCTACTGAATCCGTGATAAATAACGTACCCGTATTGCCAACTGTAAAGTCTTTATATGTTTCAGCTATTGTTGATAGAGCAATATCAGCACCAATTACTGCTAATACACCACCCTGTTCATCTTTTATTTTCTTAGCAACTGTAATAACAGGTAATTTTGTAAATGCATCAATATAAGTATCTGTCCAAACGACTTCATCAGAAGTAAGTGCTAAAGCATACCAATCTCTTACATGATGGTCATAGTCTTTGTCATAAAAATGAGGATAGGCAAAAAATCCTTTTTCTCCACTTGCTGCCGCTTCAGGCGTAATCGAATTACCCTCTTCAGTCTTTTGATTGCCAAAGAATTCTCTAACATATTCAGTTAAGTTTTCATTTTTAAAGAGGCTTCCATCTTCATAACCGATATAAATATAATCTGCAGAATCATAAGTATTTATGAAGTTCTCAAATGTTTTTAACATCCAAGGAATACTTGGCTTGTAAGACGGTGTCGAATTTACATTCGAGTCAATACTCATCATATCAAGCGCTTCTGAGTATATTTCCAAATAATTTGTTATTGTATCAGCTGTTTGTAACGCAAGTTCTTCAGATGTCGTTGATCTCATATCCCCTAGTTTATTCGATGATATGACTGTTAAACTTACGCCGACCCCTAGTGCAACTATCAAGATCATGATACCAAAGTACATAGCTAGTTTTACTTTAAAACTTTTTTTCATATTGTCCCCCTCTTACTGTAACTACTTTCTCTTAGTGTCCTTAAACATTACATATAGTTATATATATACCTTTTATGATAAAATATAAACAGAATATGACCATTTTATTAATAATAGCATTTGCAAGTTTTTAATTTTTAAATCATAATTAATGATATTAACAAAAGAAAATGAAATCGGAGGATTTACGATGAACTTATTCTTAACAGGACCAGTACAAGTTGGGAAAACAACACTCTTAAACTCAACAATTCAAACGCTCAATGCCAAAACATATGGTTTTTATACAAAACCTTATTCTAACAACAGTTCTGTTATAGGTTATAAGATGTTTGATTACACCTCAACAATTGAACCGTTTATAATTGGGATAAAAGACACACCAACTACCTGTCAGCCTATGATTGAAAACTTTGAAACGAATGGTGTTTCACTTCTTAATACAGCATTAGAATCTGATGATGTGATCATCTTAGACGAATTAGGGATACTCGAATCAAAAGCATATGAATTTCAAGAAAAAATTCTAGAGTGTTTAGACTCTGAAAATTTAGTGCTTGGTGTTATCAAAAAAAAGCATAGTACCTTTTTAAACCAGATTAGAGAACGAAAAGATGTGATAATAATTGAGGTTACTCCAGAGAACAGAGACTATTTATTCGATGAGATTATGAACATATTAAATGGAAAATAGTACCTCAATTGAGGTACTATAATTATTTATACGATTTCTTTTTCATTTGCTTTTAATGTATCTTCATAAAACACTTTGAAATTCGGATCAATTTCACCGATACCCATATATCTAGCTTTGTAGTCTTTAAGAAGTGCAAAGAATTTACCACTAAGTAATAGTAAGACTAAAAGATTTGCAAAGATCGGTAATGCCGTAGACATATCTGCAAATAACCAAACACTCGTACCTGGTAATCCATTTGATACAGCAAAGATAACCAATAATAGACCTGGAATTGGATAACTCCACTTGTAGATAGTGAGTATCATCTTCTCTGCTTTTTTACCCTCTCCTAAGAGATATCTTACTAACACTTCAATTTGAGCGTAAATACCAGATGATGTTGTAACACCAAATAACAATATTCCAATGGTTAAAATAAATCTACCTAAACCACCGACACCACTTTCAAAAGCGCTTAGTGTAAGTGCTGCACCAGAAAGTCCTGAAGACCATTGGCCTGTGATTAAAATAACCAATGATGTTATAGTACAAATCACAATTGTATCGATAAATACTTCAAATATACCTAGGATACCTTGACTTACAGGATGATTTGTTTTAGCTGAAGCATGAATCATTGGAGATGATCCCCAACCAGCTTCGTTAGAGAATACAGCTCTGGACATACCAATTTTTATAACTTGTGTAAATGCTGCACCAACAAAACCACCGACTGCAGCAGAACCTGTAAATGCACTTCTAAAGATCATACCGAATACATCTGGTAATAGATCTACATTTTTTCCAATGATAAATACACCACCAATTATGTAGAATAAACACATAAACGGCACTATATAAGATGCAATTTTTCCTAATGATTTTAAACCACCAGCAATCATTAAATAAAGGAGTATCGTATAAATAACACTAACAGTTATCATATTAACATTGAATGTTGATGATACCGCTTCTGAAACAGTATAGTTTTGCATCGTAATAACAAAACCAACTCCGAAACCAAAAGTAAAAATGAAAGCCAATACTTTAGCTAATGTTTTATGTTTTTTCTCTTCTCCTAAACCTTTTTTCATATAGTATGTTGGTCCACCATATGTTGCTCCATCTTTATCCGTACTTCGGTAATGTACAGCTAAAGATATCTCTGCCATCTTGATCATTTGTCCTAAAATACCTGCAACCCATAACCAGAAAACTGCACCAGGTCCACCAACTGCAATTGCTGTTGCAACGCCACCAATATTACCAACGCCAACAGTTGCCCCAATTGCTACACTAAGTGCTTGAATTGGTGAAATAGTACCCGGTTCTTTTTCATCATTTTTAGCAAAAAACTTGCTAAAGGCTACTTTAAATGCATGTTTTACAAATCTGAATTGGAATAATCCACTGAAGAAAGTGAAATAAAGTCCTACAAATAAGCTTAAGATGATCAGCGGCATCCCCCATAAATATTCCCATACAATTTTTTCAATAAGTGCCATAAACGCCCCTTCCATAATAGTAAGTAATAACCCCTGTTTATGTCAATCTAATAATGTTTAAAATCGTAAAGATAAGCAGCTGAGTCCACCATCTACTTTTTTGTACTCTGATGTATCCACATTTATAACTTTCAATCCTGCTGCTTCAATGGCTCCTTGTGTTTTTGGATAACCCGTTGGTACCAAAACATAGTCATTAACACGAATACAATTAGCCGCATAAGATTCATCTTCAGGAATAACAATCTTTTTATAATCTGAAAAAGCTGGATGTTCTATAAATTCACCTGCAACTAATAATACATTGTCTTCTAAATAAGCCA
>JABXKX010000008.1 GCA_013619035.1 Peptostreptococcaceae bacterium | reverse complement strand
CCCTAAGTTAGTTTCATATTTATGCTATCATACAATATTTTCGGAATATTTAGAATATTAAAAACATAACTTTTTGAGGAAAACGTTACCTACTTTTGGGAAGTCGATTATCAAAGTTTAATTTAATGTAATTACTCAACAACAAGGCTTAATGCGAATTCTTTTGCATTCTTAAGATCCTCACTATTGGGTCGGCCTTTGTTCATACCACCAATAAATTTAAGGAAGCTATTTGTATTAAAACCCTTACAACTAAATTCCCCTACTATGGTGTACCCTTTCGTCTCTAATTTTTCTCTTAATAATAAATGATCTTTTTTAACCTTATCTGCTCCTTGAACAGCACTGGTAGAAAAGATAAAACCAGCTTTCTTATTCACCTTTGGCAATTGATCCGCTAAGTCTAAAAGAGGTTTATAATGCATACCACTATCTATACCTGCCCCAAAGCCTATAAGATCATACTCCTGTAACTCTTCTAATACTACCTGATCAGGTGTCTTTACTTTCGCATGTAATACCTCCGAAAAAACATCAGCGATCTTAGCAGTATTGTTATGATGATATGAGTAAGTTATAATAAGACATTTTAATTTCATAACATCTTTAGATTTACTTCCCTCTTGCATTGTTGTCACCTCCAAGTTAATAATGGTATTTACAACTAAACAACTTATTATTCATAACCTAATTTTACTACGAATATCCAATTAGGGATAGAAACAATATTTTGATGAAGCAGTATCAACGATCTTACTGCGTACTCTCATTTGTAGACACCTCAAGCTGCCTATTTACATCTAGTACTGATGGATTGAATCCTTTAAAAATAAGCCATATAGCTAAAACCATTTCTTGCAAAGCCAGTGGCAAACTTAAAATAATATAAGCTGGAGTTACTATATTAATGAGACCAAATAATACAAGCATTGTTGCCAATACAGTTGATGAGATGCCAACAAAACCCCAAAGCGAAAGCCATCTCGGTATTAATTTTGTTTGATAAAATATCGTATAAAGCATTATACCCGCTAAGGTATAAGATAGTATCATAGCTACATGATTTATTAAATCACGCGAATGCCTTAATAACTCACCTAATGTTTTATAGTAAGCTAAATCCGGTGCTATAGCTTCTACAAAGTTCTGACTAAGTGCAAGTATTAATAACATAATGACCACACCTAGAATGTTTAATGCTGCTGCAACAATCCTAAAACTAAAAAATCCTACAGCTAAGCTTTCACTATACTTTCTAATAATCGGATATAAGCAAATCGCAAAACCCGCGTAAGCAATGGTCATAAGAAACTGAAATAAAGCACCAACTATTACTTGGTTTTTGTTTGCGAAAGCTCTAACTAAGAATTCTGGACCATCTACTGCTTGCGAAACACTTAATACGCCAGCTATAGTACCAATCAAATATAATATGCCTGCCGTAATTGTAGCTTTTCTTGTCATACTCATATGTACTCTCCTTAATATTCACTTAAAACAGACTCGATTTATAGTTTTACTATATCAAGATTAAGTATGTTCTCGTAGGTTCTTTAGTACTATTATTAGTACCTAGATTCTTCATATATCTGAAATAATCGAATTATAAATCTGGCAAAAGTAGTATTTAGGTAACCGATAAATGGATTACATCACACGACTCTGGGTATATGTTAAATTATTGAATAATTCTCAGTTTTTATGCTCACAATCTTGGAGGGATAATGAAAAAACTTACGGTCTTATTAATCATTCTTATACTACTTATATCCTGTTCTGTAGGTGTTATAGACAACAACAGATATCTGAGTGACTATGATTACCTATGGGAGATGCTAGAAGACAACTATCCTTATTTCGGTGTACTCGAACGAGAAGGAATTGACTGGAACGCAATTAAGCTAGACTACAGAGAACAAATAAAAGATAAATCGTTCAGTGACGAAAAGTTTTATGGTCTCTTGGACGAAATGATGACACAGTTTAACAACACAGGACACTTAAGCGTGGTTACCACTGACTTTTATCACATGGCTAGATCGGTATATACCGACGCCGGCATAGAAGAATGGTTACGGATACTTTCACAGCCAAACAGCGAACTTTTTTATGGCTATGAGGAAACAATATCAACGTCATACAGCTCTGTCTCCAACAACATACAGCATTCAATGAATGAGGAAGAAAGCGTTGCATATGTAAATATCAAATCATTCCGATATGAGAACATAGAAATAGATCAGGAAATCCTATTCGAGTTTTATAAGGCAATTGAAGATTTTGAGCATCTAATCATCGACATAAGGGAGAACAGAGGCGGTTCTACTAGATACTTCACAAGAAATATAATAGAGCCCCTGACTCAAGAACCTCTATATTACGAAGGTTATATGCGGTATCATATAACGCCATATGTCATCCCATTTATAAATGAAGTTATTTCACGCTGTGAGACCTTAAATGATATTGAATTGAGTCAAACCAGTTTTGAAATAGTTACCCCTTCTGAACTGCCTGTTTTTGAATCCAGCAAACCTGAAGACCTTACTCCTCTCGACGGGGCAATTAAGTTAACTGAAGTCTATTGGCCGAATAAGGATTTTTCGTTCGATGGACAAATATGGGTACTTATTGGAGAGAGTGTATATTCAGCGTCTGAAGCTTTTGCTCTGTCCTGCAAGTCAACTGGTTTCGGAACACTGGTAGGTCAGCCTACCGGAGGTGATGGCGTCGGCTTCGATCCGATTTTTATCAGTCTCCCAGAAACCGGAATCATAGTCAGGTTCTCCGCTCAATATGGACTAAACGAAAACGGAGAGAACAACGAAGAGTTCGGCACGATGCCTGATATCCTGATCGAATATGGTGAGTCGGCATACGACAGAGTACTGGAGATAATAAGAACCGAGTAATAGCACTTAAAACATTAATACCTCTAAGATATGATTACATCCTAGAGGCATTTTGATGTTTAAGTTCTCTTCTTACGTTTTTCTAATAGTCATTTTAAAACGCCATGACGCTTTAGTACTATTTCTTTTGCCTAGGCAAACAAGAAATGCGTCTTTAGACGCTTCCATTCTACTTTAAGTACAATGGCAATTCAGATTACTAATAATCTAATAGGATTTTCTCGGAACCCCTTATCTAGGTTGCATAGGCGAGCAGCGACTTTGTCGCGACCAGCCCCATCACTTGTTCTACAAGCCTGGGAATATTCTTATAATTGTCATACTTACGCATGATGTTAAGACTACCATTGATATCAGCATTGATGAACTGAGTCGTTGATTTAAATAAACCACGCTTTATTCTTTTACTGTTATCTGCATATTCTTTAGATACTTTATCTAAATCTAATGCAGAAACCGATGAAGTATATGATTCATTTTGCATCACAAATTCAATACCATGTAATTTACTTTTATACTCTAATTGTTTAATCAATCTACTATGAGGTATCTGTACAAAGTATTTTGCTTTGTTTTCTGCCTTGATTGATTTAAAATCTCCAATTACAAGTGTCTTTACATGATGATCAATTGCTATATCAATTATTTTTTTGCTTGCTGTATGGATGTAATTATCTATATAGCCTTTTCTATTTCTCATCTGTCTTTTCATCTTGTGAGTGAGTTTAAAACTTTCACTTCCCGTACACTTCATTTCTTTACTATATGATTCTTTTAACTTTTTATTAAATGTGGCAATCTTTGATTTTAGTACATTACCATCTACCAAATATTGATCTGTACTATCCATAAATGTTATTGCTGCTAAGTTCTTTACACCTAAATCAATAGCCATAATGTCACCGGATTCTTTTAACTGCATTTCTTTGACTTCATACACAATTCTAGTTATGTACTTCATTAAATTTTTATCGTAAGAAATCTTAATCATTTTAATGGTTTTATCTGATAACAAACCGTATACTTCATCAGGAAGTCGTACGTTAATCGCTTTTATTTGTTTATCTGTTTTCATCTTTTTACCTATGGACAATAACAAATGACCATTTCTTATTCTAATTGCAGTTTTTAAAAAAGTTGCTTCCATAAGATTATTCTCATGTTTAAATCTTGGTTTACCTGGATTTTGATTCTTTGATGGATCTTTCTTATACTTCTTTACTAATGCATAATATGATTTCATATCCTTCATTGCTTGTTTAATAGAATTGATGTATGTATGCATTTGTAAATAACCAGAGCGGAAATGATCTTTGAACATATTGTAAAACTCATTTTGTTCTAAAAATCGCCCTTCTCTTATTTCATATAAAGTCATGTTATAAAACTTACTAGAATGAAGTCTGATTTCTTCTAGTAGATGTATTGTCTCTTCATCAAAATCCAAATGACATGTTAGTGTTAATTTCATACTCTCACCTCCTTTCTAATAT
>JABXKX010000031.1 GCA_013619035.1 Peptostreptococcaceae bacterium | reverse complement strand
ATAAAACTCATAATAAATATTTAAAACAAAGTGATGAAATCGGAAGCATGACTAAAGCTTTGGATAAAATGAAAAATAACTTTTCAACACTTATATCTGAGGTACAAAATGTTGTAAATCATGTATCAACTTCATCTGAAGAGTTAACTGCAACAGCACAACAAGTAGCAATGAGTTCTGAAGAGATTGCCAGTACCATAAGTGAATTAGCTAAAGGTGCTTTGGATCAAGCGAGTGATACTGAAAAAGGTGTTGATAAAGTAAGTGAAGTTGGAGAAGGCATCAATAAAAACTCAGATTTGATGGTTGGTTTAACTGATGCAACTGGAAAAGTACATCAAGAAATTAGTACAGGGATTGTAGTTGTTAAAGATCTTATTCAGAAATCACACGATAGTGGCAAAGCGACTAATGAGATCAATGAAGCCATTTTAAAAACGAATGCAAGTTCTGTTGAGATTAGACAAGCTTCTGAAATGATAGCATCAATAGCTGAACAGACTAATTTATTAGCTTTGAATGCGGCAATTGAAGCTGCTAGAGCTGGTGAAGCGGGTAGAGGATTTGCAGTAGTTGCTGAAGAAATTAGAAAATTGGCAGAACAATCGACTAAATCGACTCAAGTTATCGATAACATTGTAGAGACTTTGATTAGCAATTCAAACGATGCCGTTTCAAAAGTAGCAATTGTAAAAGAGATTGTTGAAGCTCAGATGGTTCAAGCAACTGATACAGAGGATAAGTTTAATACGATTTCTGAATCGATAGTATTTGTTGATGAAGCAACAAATAGTATGGGTGAAAATGCGACGTTAATGGAAAGTAATCAAGTTGCAATCTTAGAAGTGATGCAATCGTTATCTGCAATTTCTGAAGAGAACGCTGCCTCTACTGAAGAGGCGTCAGCCTCAACGGAAGAACAATTGGCATCCATACAAGAAGTTTCTAGTGCGAGTGAAAGTTTAGCTGAAGCAGCAGAAACATTAGAATTATCAATCACCAAATTTAAATTATAGTCAAAACCTGTACTCAGTTATATGGGTACAGGTTTTTAATAATTACACAATGCAAGTAAAAAAGGACTAAGTCTTTTAAGCGAAAGCATTACAGGGACTGTTGGGATAGCCTAATAAATAACTATTTACTATAACCATTTAAATAAGATAGGTGTTCTAGAAATCTTATGACTCAAGTCATGAGTAGTTCAAAGGCAACTTATGAAAAGTCTAAAATGATAGAATTTCCTGAAATAACTACCTCATCGGTAGTTATTTATTGTTTTGTATTGTCAACTATTTAAATGTGCTTTATACTGTAATTTAGACAGAAAAGAGGGCTTATGTTAAGAGTGATTCAAACTATTATTACGATATCTGTTATTTACTTTACAGGAAACCTATTAAGCGATTTAATTGAACCTATTATTGTTATTCCTGGTAATTTAATTGGCATGGGTATTTTATACATACTATTATCACTAAAACTTGTTAAGTTGGATCATATCAAACAAACAGGTGATTTCTTGTTAAAACATATGAGTTTGTTTTTTGTCCCATTTGGTGTCAGTATACTCAAGTACTTTGATTTGATTAAGATGGATATCCTGCCATTGATTATTATCATTGTGATAACCACTTCTCTATCAATGTTATTATCAGCGAAGGTTGTAGATCGTTTTGTGAAGGGAGAAAAGTTATGATTGTCATCGGTTTAATTTTAACCATATTCTTTTATATCATTGCCCTTTATATTAAGAAAAGATTCAATAATTCGTTATTGAATCCTGTTCTAGTTGCAGCAACTGGGATTATTATTACTATACTTGTTACCCCGTTAAGTTATGAGGATTATATAAAAGGTGGACAGCTCATTGGCAATAGTTTGGGACCGGTAGTTGTTTTACTTGCCATTCCACTTTACAGACATAGAGATGCAATAAAGAAAAATGTCCTACCCATTATGATTGGGATATTGGTTAGTATAGTCTCATCAGTCTTGATGGTTGTTGGACTGTCTAAACTATTTGGATTTTCTGATGAGTTGATGATGACTCTTATGCCGAAATCCATTACGACGCCAATGGCCATAGAAGTGAGTGCCATGTTAAAAGGTATTCCAGATATTACAGTTATCATTGTCATCATCACCGGAATCTTCGGTGCAACAATTGCGCCAGTAGTGATGAGGATTGGTAAAGTGAAATCAGAAGTCTCAAAAGGGATTTCTATGGGAGCGGCGTCTCATGGCATTGGTACATCAAAAGCAATGGAGATGAGTGACGAAGCTGGTGCTATGAGTGGTCTTGCAATGGGATTAACAGGCGTAACCTTTGTTTTGTTAACCAGTGTGTTTGTTTTAATATTTTATTAATGAATTGCTAGTTGTTTTTAGATATTATTTGCCGAAAGTAGTATCGAAAAAATTACTCATAAACAAAAGAATCTAGGTTGATCACCTAGATTCTTTTGTTTTTTGACTATCTTATTTTATGATAATTCGGTATAATTTTAGTATTGTTAGGAGGAGATGAACTATGAGACGTACAATTAAACCTTCAAAAGGCATGTCAAAAATGCAGTTCTTTATAGGTATATTTTTTTGCCTGTTTGGATTAGGTTTTTTAATGAATGCAATAAAAATGCAAATCTTGCCAATGATATTATTTTCAATAGTATGGCTGGCTATCGTGGCATTCAATATGATGGTATCTTTTAAGAATGGTTTTACAAACCAAGGAATGGGTCTATACGATATAGATGATGCTGAAGACTTTGATTATGAGGAAAAACTCAGATCTTTAGAACGTTTGCGTATGGAGAGTTTGATTTCAGAAGAAGAATACCAAGATAAAAGAGCAGAAGTGCTAAAGAAGGAATGGTAAGATGTTTGATTTTTATATGAAAACTTTAAAAGATGACGAAATTGAACTTGTAATAGAAAGAACTGCACAAGCCAATATAACAAAAGGTTATGTGCCTGCTTATTATTTCAATATAGTGAAAGATGCTATAGTTATTGGATGTATCGATTGTCGTATCGGATATAATGAAGGCACCTACTATGGAGGGAATGTTGGGTATACTATAGAGGAAGCTAATAGAGGACATGGTTATGCGACTAAAGCAGTATTATTATTGAAAGACCTTGCTAGAAAGCATAAAATGTCTCACTTGATTATTACGTGTAATCCAGATAACATTGCTTCTAAAAGAACATGTGAGAAAGCAGGTGCTAAGTTTGTTGAAAAGGTAGAATTACCAAAAGATAATGATATGGCGATTTCAGGAGAAACAGAAAAGCTTATATTTAAATTGATGGTTTAAGGAAGGGTATTATGACAAAAAAATCAAAACCGATAGTATGGTTATTATTCATTGTATATTGTGTGGTATTAATAAAAATGATTCTATTTAAGATGCCATTTAATCAAATAGATGATGCGATAAGAGCCATCAGTGTTGGACGTATTGCAGATAATTTAAAACTGGCAAACTTTATACCCTTTAAGCATATATTAGTGTACATGGATGCTTATTTTAAAGTAGCAATGAAAAACTTAGGGATGGGCATTCTGCTCTTTATACCACTGGGATATTTCCTGCCTGCACTTACAAAACATAGACAGTTTAAGAATGTTATTGTTGTTGGATTATTGACAAGTATATCTTTTGAAACCTTACAATTATTATTGTCATTGGGCGTTTTCGATATTGATGATATCATTCTAAATGGTATAGGCGTTCTCTTTGGTTATATGATCTATAAGTCTTTTAGATAGTATTATTTCAAAATGATGACAATCATAATATTTTCATTAATACTGTTTCAGTATTTTAGTTTTCTCCTTGAATATGCGTTATGATTCTTACAGATGAAGGGAGAAAATATGAGTATAGATAATAAACATAAAAGTAAAAGAACTGTTTTGAGAATTATAGGTCCTATTCTCTTAGTTTCTGGGATATTGCTAGTAGTCAAAGGTACGTCAGGTATGTTTGGAGACCCATTTACTCAGAGTAATTTTGGTGGACCAAGTCATTTTGGATTGAATTTCATCGGTATGCCTTTAATCTTTGTAGGTGGCGTTATGTCATCGGCGGGCTATATGGGTGCTGTTGCTAGGTATCAAGCAGATGAAATCACACCCGTTGCCAAGGATGTTGTGAATTACATGGCAGATGGTACAAAAGACAGTGTCAGAACAATCAGCAAAGCCATACATGAAGGTATGACAGACGATGATGATGTTGCTTGCCAATCCTGTCAAACAATGAATGATTCGGATTCTAAATTCTGCAAATCTTGCGGAGATTTAGTTTCTTCAACACAGTACTGTGGTAGTTGTGGTGAAAAAAACGATATGGATTCAAAGTTCTGTAAATCATGTGGTCAGAAAATATAAAATGATAGAACACCTAATTG
>JABXKX010000092.1 GCA_013619035.1 Peptostreptococcaceae bacterium | reverse complement strand
TTCATATTCTGAGTAACAAATTATGTGTTAACACACGATATGATTTGTTACTGAATATTAAGAAAAATTAATAAATTTGAAGATGGTAATATTATGAAATATAATTGTATGGTAGCAATATTTAGAAAGTGGGGAATTATGAAACGTATCATTGGACTGATTATTTTTTGTCTAATTGTAATAGGTGGCTTACAAGTTGTCGAAGCATACAAAGATAGCCAATTAACTGATTCGCAACGAGAATTAAAAGAATATTTTGAAGATGAAGGGCATGTTATAAGTGTTTTAATGCCTGAGTACTATTATTATGGTAACGGAAATTATAGTGACCTTGAAAGTGTTATGAACATCATCATGATGAAAGAATTTGATTATGAAGATAAAGTTTCTACTAAAATTATAAAACTGGATGTAGAAACGCGTGAAGATTATTTGAAGGAAAAAAATCTACTTCTAAGTTCTAAAGAAGGTCCTACATTAATTATGATAGATTTAGCAGTGGAATCATTAGATGATTATGTTGACAACGGTGTTGTTGATAATGTGACAAAACAATTAACGAATTATAATCATATTTATGATTTTTTAAAACATGACTATTTTATCCCACTTGGCATGTATAGTTATGGCACTTTAGTAGATACTGATGTAATCACTGACATGGGTGAAAACATTCCAGAAGCGTCGTGGACTAAAGAGGATTATTACGAATTACTAGAGATCTGGTTTGAAGACCATGATGTTTTTGTAGAGTTTAATGAATTTGACAAGATATATAATTACTATTTTGCTGATTCCAAATTTATGGATATGACGGGTAAGGTATATATGAATACCGATGAAAACCTTGATAAAGTCATAGCTTTAAGGGATCGGTTTATCTCGAATGATTATAAAATTGATCCAACAAAATCTATGGAAGAAATAAAAGGATTGATTGATATTCAATCAAGAGAAGATTGGGATGCTGTAAGGGAGTATTTTAGGCAAAACAAGCAAGATAACTTCCTAATATATGAAAATATAAACGCTTTACACCCATTCAGTACCTATCACCCTTTGCTTTATAGACCTGTTAAGTTATTACCGACAGTAAATAAAGGTGATACCAATGTGAGTGAAGTAGGATTTTTAGTAAATACCAATGGTCAAAATAAAGAATTTGGTATAGAATTATTGAACCTCATTATATCTGATGAATATCAATTCTACATTTATGAGAAAAAGTTTTTCTATAGTATAGCACCGAGCATCAGTACGATTGAAGAACAAATTAAAAACAAGCATCCTAGGCAAGTAGGAGATGTTGAGAAAAAAGTACCACAGTATGCATTTGATTCTCGAGATCAAATAATTGAGGATTTGTCTAGTGGTGATATCCAAACGGTTCGAAAATCTAGAGCAGAACTCATTTTAAATAGAACTTTCAAAAGTTTTGTAACTGAGGTTGCATTTAATGAAGAATATTTTACGCGTGATCAAATCGAACAAAAATTAAAAGAATTTGAACGTGAAGTATACTTACAAATTAACGAGTAATGGAGGACTAATGAAGAAATACAAAGCATATCTCATATTATTACCCAGTTTACTAGGCTTCTTTTTGCTTTATATTTTACCTTTTTTCATTGGTATCAAGTTTTCACTGCAACGTAGTAGTTTTAATAGTGAATTTGTTGGCTTATCCAATTATATTAAGATATTTGACAATGAAGCTTTTACATTGGCTCTTAAGAATAATTTGATTTTTATGGGGATAGCAATTCCACTCATCATGGTTGTCTCTTTTCTGATTGCCTTATTGATGTATGAATTGAAGGTGAATCACTGGATAAAAATAGCGATGATACTACCGATTGCGATACCATCTGCTGCAGTTTCTGGATTTTTTAAAACGGTATTTGATGCAGAATCTTTCAGTTTAATTGAATCTAATTATGCAATGTTGGCAGTTATCATTATATATATATGGAGAAGTGCAGGCTTCAATATTATTATTTATATGGCGGCATTAGGACAGATGAATAAAAGTACCATAGAAGCAGCTAGTATAGATGGAGCGGGCTATATGAGCAGGTTATATCATATGATAATTCCTATGATGATTCCAAGTACTTTCTTTGTTGCCATTATGTCGATTATGAATTCCTTTAAAGTATTTAAAGATGTATACATTCTTCAAGGGGCATATCCTAATCCGCAAATATACATGTTGCAACATTATATGAATAATATATTCAGTAAATTACAAAACGAGAAATTAACAACTGCAGCTTACATATTTACGATATTTATTTTTATGTTTGCCTTAATGTTTTATAAAGTGGAACGTAACTATTTAAATAAGGTAGGTGAGTAAATGAAAAAGATTCTTAAAATACTTATTACCTTAATCGCACTTTTATCACTATTACCAATTATCTCAACGGTTGCTGGTGCTTTTATGAATAGTTTTCAGTTAAATGAAGGCGGTTTCTTATTAATTCCCAAACAATTTTCATTAGATCAATTTTATCAATTAATATTTTTTAAAAGTCAGTTTTTTGAGTATTTCACCAATTCTATGAAAGTGGTTAGCGTCATTATTGTAGGTCAAGTTGTATTGGGTGTAATATCAGCTTATGCATTTGCTAAAATGAAATTTCCAGGAAGAGACATCATTTTTTTAGCATATATATTGGTTATTTTATTGCCGTTCCAAGTAACGATGGTGCAAAATTATTTGATATTTGATGAAATAAAGCAACTGACAGGATTTGAAATATTGAATACCCATTGGGCACTTATTTTTCCTGGTGTATTCCATTCCTTTGGTGTTTTTTTACTGAGACAATTTATAGTTGGAATTCCAAATGAAATCATAGAAGCAGCAAGAATAGATGGTGCAGGAGATTTTAAAATTTTCTTTAGAATTGTATTGCCAACTGTAAAATCAGCGGTATTGGCACTTGTTATATTAACTTTCATTGATTATTGGAATATAGTAGAACAAGCTACTGCATTTATTAAAGATGAGGCATTACAACCTTTATCGGTTTACTTAGAGACGATATATCATGGTGATTTTGGTGTATTCTATGCAGGTGCTCTTCTCTATATCGTACCAGCAGTGATTATTATATACAAAGGTGAAAAACACTTAAGTGAAGGACTAAGTTTAGGAGAGATGAAATAATGAAAAGAAGAATCATAGATATTATTTTAATTTTAGTAGTAATTGGCTTAGCCTTATCAACCTATGTAAATGGAAAAGTAATTGATGTAAATACTTATCAAGCTCGAAAGGGCAAGGTAACAAGTATTATTCGCATTGATGGCGAAGTTGATACAAAAGAAGAAAAGACTATTGCTTATGGAAAAGAGTGTATTATTACTGAATTTTTAGTGGATGAAGGTGAATCTATACGTGTCGGTGATCCTGTCTTTAGAATTGATATGAATTACGATGCATTGACTTATGATTCTGAAAGAGAAAATTTAGTGATTGCATTGGAAGTTGAAAAGAATAAATTGATAGAAAACAGTGGTAATGGATTACTGGTTGAAAGAAAGAAATTAGATTTGTTATATAGTGAAGTTGAACAGCTTTCTAAACAATATAGTAGTGAAAAAACCTTATTTGATTCAGGTGTAATTGCAAAGAATCAATTAAATGCTACTGAAGCTTTATTGGATCAAAAACAGATTACATATGATGAAGCGAATCAATATTATAAACAAAATGTTTTGGGTGCTGGTGTAGAAACTGGTAAATTAGAATTGTCTATAAATGATTTGGAAAAGAAAATTGCTTACTTAGACAGTCAAGAATCAATGTATGCATCCGTAGATTCTGAAGGCGTTTATTATTCAGAATATAGAGGAGTGGTAGAGAATATAGCTTCAGTAGGTACTGTTATCAACAAGAAAACAAAATTGCTTAATTTGGCCATTATTGGAGATGCGAGCACATATAAATTTGTTGGTTACGTAGAAGCTAAATATGCAAGTTCACTTAATGAAAGTGATGAAATAGATTTTTACGATGGGGTTATACGTGAACCTTTAGCAGGGAAAATCACAAAAATATTTGACGCTGTAGTGAATGGTAAAATCAAAGTTGAAGGAGATTTTTTGGAGGATAGAGCAGCTAAAATATCTTATGGTAAAGAGTTCTATTCTGAAAAAGTCCTTGATCCAATCTCTGAACAAGCTATACCAAAAAATTGTATTATTGGGAGTAGCGAATTAAAAGTTGGTGAGATTTATGAAATTTATCTATTAACTGAAGAAAACAATGTTCAAAAAGTTGAAATAGAAATTGAGTATATTGGTGATACTATGATAGGCGTTATTACAGTTGATCCAACAATAAAATTGAATAAAATCGTAATAGATCCATCTTATAAAGTGAAGGATGGTGAAAAAGTACGATGAGAATATACAAACATGGTATT
>JABXKX010000435.1 GCA_013619035.1 Peptostreptococcaceae bacterium | reverse complement strand
TTTCTATACAATATGGGTATAATAGTGTTAGGAATAAATTTAAGAGGAGATCGACATGAAAAAATTATTATCAAAAAAAATGATCATTATTTACCTTGTACTTATTGTACTGAGTGTGGGTGGCTATTACTATTATGATTACACATTGCAAGTGGAAATCGAACTTTATGAAACCAAAACAGGATCAGTTGTTGAATCAATTGTTGAAGATGGTTATATAGAAGCTGTATATACCGCTGAGATACAATCCAATGTTTCTGGTACCATAAACAACGTTTATGCCGATGTTGGTGATGCTATTAATAAAGGTGATATCATGCTGTCATTTGATGAAGATGTATTACTACTTCAAATAGAAAGATTAGAATCTGAAATAAAAGCATTAGATTTTCAGCTCCTAGAAGCTTCGAAACCAGCTGATCAAGAACGGATAAGAAATGCTTCTATTTTGGTTAGTCAAGCAAAATCGACACGTGATAAAGCGAAAACAGATTACGATAACAATTTATCGTTATACAGTTCAGGAGTGTTGAGTAAAAATGCATTAGATCTAAGTGAAAAACTTTATAATGATTCGGTTAAAGTTTATAACATTTCAATCAATGATTCTAATTTAATTAACAAAGGCATCAGTGTAAACGTTGAATCTCAATACAATGCTTCTATTGATGCGTTATATACACAAAAGAAAATTTTAGAACGTCAACTATTAGATTATTCAATAGCTTCTCCTATGTCAGGTGTTGTACTTAGCAAATCTGTAAAAGTTGGTCACTATGCGATGATGGGTCAACCGTTATTAGAAGTTGCTGATTTGAGTGACTTAAGATTGATTTGCGAAATACTTGAAGATGATTACAAAGCTATTTCAGTAGATACAAAAGTAAGATTATATGATAAACATAACGATATCTATTATGATGCTGTTGTAAATAAGATATATCCGAAATCGGAATCATCAATCTCTGATCTTGGTATTAGACAAAATAGAGTTAAAATAGAAGTTATTCCTACCGAACCTTTAGAAGGTTATATCGTTGGACAAGAATTAGATGTAGAATTTATCATTCATGATATTCAAGCTGTTCGTGTTCCGGTTGATTCAGTTTATAAATCTAAAGGTAACTATTTTGTATTTATTGTAGAGGACAATGTTCTTATCAGCCAACAGATTGAAATTGGTATAGAAGGTGAAGATTACTATGAAATTCTATCGGGTGTAAATGCTGGTGATAAGATTGTAAAAGTTATTAGCAATGACTTAGAAGAAGGTCAGAAAGTTAAGTAGGTGTTTATGTCGAAGATAATACAAACTAAGGATTTAAAAAAAACATATCAAATGGGTGAAGTTTCTGTGAAAGCATTGGATGGTGTTGATTTTCACATAGAAGAAGGTGAGTTTGTTGTTATTTTAGGTCCATCAGGTTCAGGGAAAAGTACATTATTAAACATCGTTGGCGGTATGGATTCGCCTTCAGAAGGTGATGTCGTATTCGGTGATGAACATTTAAGCACCTATACTGATAAACAGTTGACGATGTATAGAAGAAACAAAGTAGGATTCGTCTTTCAATTTTATAACTTAATGTCAAATCTTACGGCTAAAGAGAATGTTGAATTGGCCACAGAGATTTGTGATGATGCTTTAAATATAGATGATATCATGTCTGATGTTGGATTAGATGATAGGAAAGAACATTTTCCATCTCAAATGTCAGGTGGTGAACAGCAACGTGTCGCAATAGCAAGAGCTGTCGCAAAAAATCCTAAAATACTACTTTGTGATGAACCAACAGGTGCCCTTGATTTTAAGACTGGTATTACAATATTAGAACTTCTCAGTAAAATCAATAAAGAGTATAAAAAAACTGTTGTTGTCATTACACATAATGCTTCCATAGGAGGCATGGCCAACAGAGTGATTAAGATGCGAAGTGGTAAAATTACCGAAAACTATATCAACGAGTCACCTATATCACCTGAAAGGATTGAGTGGTAATGAGAAAACTAGATACTAGACTAGTTCGTCATATCCGTCATCATAAAGGTCAGTTTATTGCAATTGCTATGGTTATTGTATTAGGGCTTATGATTTACGTTGCCATGAATTCAGCATATGAAAACCTGGAAATCTCACTTGAATTTCATTATGAAACTCATAACTTTTCAGATGTGTTCTCTGATGTGATGAAAATTTCAGAGTCTGATGTTGCTGAACTTGAGGACACGCTAGGGGTAAGAGGTGCTGAAGGTCGTTTGATTTATGATGTACCTTTAAATGTTAAAAATGATGAAAAAGTAAATATTAGATTGATATCTTCAAAATTTGATGACGATAGTCAAAATAGTTTATATGCTAGAGAAGGTCAGTCTTCTGTACAGAAAAATAATCAATGTTTGGTCATTGATAAATTTGCTGAAGCAAGGGAAATTCAAATTGGTGATTACATCACACCTCATATTTCAGGAAGAGATTATGAGTTAGAAGTAGTTGGTATTGTGTCTTCGCCTGAATATGTTTATCTAATGGAAAATGAACAGAACCTCTTACCAGCGCCTTCTAAGTTTGGTGTTGTTTATACCACAGAATCTTTTATCAAAGATTCTATGGGAATCAACAGTTATAACCAAGTGTCTTTTTTATTAGAAGATGATGCAAATGTTGAAGAAATAACCAATTTATTAGAGAAGAAGTTAGAGGATTTTGGTTTAAGTCGTATCTATGATGCTGAAGATCAATTGTCTAATCGAATGATACATGAAGAAATGAAGGGGTTAAAGCAATCCGCTCGAACAGTTCCATTAATTTTCTTAGGTGTTGCTGCTTTTATTTTAGCAGTGATGATTAATCGACTTGTAAAAGGAGATCGGTTGTCTATAGGTATCCTAAAGTCAATGGGATATAGCAACCGAGACGTCCTATTTCATTATACGAAGCTGTCAATGGTTATAGGTTTATTTGGTGGTGTATTTGGTGTGCTGTTGGGTTACTTTATGAGTGCTCAATTTACAGCGCTATACAACACATTCTTCTCAATTCCGACCTTAAAACTTCTATTTAAACCTGAGTTGGTTTTGATGTCAGCAGTTATGGTGACGTTATTTTCTATTGCTTCGGGTTTATTAGGAGCTAGAAAATCTATGAAGATTTCACCAGCTGAGTCAATGAGACCCGAACCACCTAAAACCGGAAAACGTATATTCATTGAAAGAACAAGGTTCTGGAAGATATTTAATTTTTCAGATAAGATGGTTTTAAGAAACCTATTCAGAAGTAAAAGAAGAACACTTTTTCTTGCATTAGGGATATCACTTACATTTGCCATTACTCTAGTACCATTTTTTATGTTTAGTGCATTTACAGATATGTTTGGGACGATGTTTGGTGAATTTCAGACCATGGATTACAGTCTAAATTTTGTTGAAGGTAAAGACGATAGTATTCTGTATGAGTTGAGAAATACCTTAGATGTAGATCATTTAGAAGGCAAGTTAGAATTTCCCTTTGAACTTCATAATCGATGGAAATCCAAAGTCACTAATATTATTGGTTTAGAAGATCAAACAGAGTTTTTCAGTTTCAAAGATACGAATTTTAATTCTATAACACTTGATGAAGGTGACTTCTTCTTATCTGAAGGTTTGGCCAGAGTGTTAGATATTGAAGAAGGTGACTATATCGCTGTAGAATCCTTTATTCCTGATCGTGATGACATTGAAATAAAAGTAACGAAGTTGGTCAAACAAAATTTAGGTGCCAATGGTTATATGTTAATTTCTGATATGCAAAAATTGCTCTTAGATGAACATTACATCAATGGAGCATATGTGGATACAGATGAAAATATAAAAAGTAAAGTAGAAAAATTCAGGTTGATATCATCTGTTCAATCCTCGCAGGATTTGCAGGATACGTTTAATGAGTTTTTAACTTTAACTTTGACCTCTCTAAGTATTTTCATTATTTTTGGTGGAATTCTTGGATTTGCTATTGTCTATAACTCAGCAGTCATCTCGATTAATGAGAGACGTTTAGAGTTTTCTTCTTTAAGGGTTATGGGATTTACAAAGAACGAAATTTTTGTTAGTCTCCTTAAAGAAAATATCATCACTGCATTTATAGGTATCGTCCTCGGTATTCCAATAGCAAGGTCTATGCTTGAGAGCATGAGCAGTACATTCAGTACAGAACTTTATTCTTTCGATATAAATTTACAGCCATTTCACTACATGTTGACTGCAGTAACAACTGTGATTTTTGTAATAATAGCATTAGGTGCAGCATATAAGAAGATTCATGGACTAGATTTTATAGAAGCTCTAAAGAATAGAATCACATAATTGAATTTAAAGGTAACGATAGAACATTCACTTCTTAAAGGAGTGGATGTTTTTGTGTGTTAAAGTAAAAAGAATCTTTTTAGTATACTTTTATTATAAATC
>JABXKX010000554.1 GCA_013619035.1 Peptostreptococcaceae bacterium | reverse complement strand
ACATTATCATTTGCAACTTTAAAATTTATATCCAGCGTCTTTTTTTTCACTTGAATATAAGCTTGTACCAAATCTAAATAATGTGTATTTAAAGCAATCAAAATTTTCGCGTTATCTTTGGTAAGTTTGCGACCTTCTTTTTTATCATTCTTAAAAAAAATATCCACATTTTCAGTTTGTTGATTAAACTGCATCGGTATTTGAAGCCAAGATACATCCTCTTGATTTTTTTCTAAAAAAGTTATTGAGTCCATCAACATCTGAGATTGAGACTTAATATGATTAGAAGAACTTTTCTCTGATAAAGTTCTTAAGGAAGACATTAATTCATCAAAATATGTTGTTACTGCTTTTTCAGTTGTCAGCTGTTTCGGATCAAAGCCTTTTAATAATGACAGCAATTTCGGAGCGGCTTTTTCAACATCTAGTTGTTGGAAAAGCTCTTTTATTTGATCGGATAATTTCCCGTCACCAAAAGACAGTTTATCCAAAAGTGTCATACCCTTAAAATTCAACGGTTTATCTAATTTCAGCAGTTGTCCCATTTTTTCCATGGTTTTATCCATATCTAACTGATTGATGTCATCTCTTAAAAGACCCATTACTGCACGTATAACATCTTTGGGCTCTACTTCAGTAGTTTTAACCTCTGGGGTTGCTTCATTGAACTCTAATACTTTTAGGACCACTTCTTTAAAATCAGCAGTCTTTAGAGCTTCAACGGACTCAAACTTTAAAAGTTGACTCATCTTTTCTAGAGTCTCAGATGCTTGTTCCATTAAAGGCTGCGACTGCTGTGTAACTAAATTAACATCGGCTTTTGAAACACCTTCTGTCTGTACTTGTGTTTGCACCGGCGTTTGAACAATTTTATCAAATGATTCATTAATTTTAGAAAGAAATTGAAAATTCTTTGTTAATGTTTGAATAGCATCTTTTGTAATATTCAAATCCAAGGATTTTAATATTTCAAACGCTTTCACATTATCTGCAGTAGACTTCAAATCTATGTTTGTTAATGTTTCCTTTACCTGTACTTCAGTTAGTCCCTTTTGCTCAGGCAAAATTTCTAATTTTGGTAATTCCGTCCCTTCACTTTCAAGAACTTGAAACGCTAGGATTTGTCCCTCAACAAATCTTTCAGGTTGATCAACTACCGCACGCAAACTAGAGCCATCTTCCATTTGGATTAAGATCGCCTGAGTTTGTATGCTAATTATTTTGCCTTCAAAGGCTGTGCCAGATTTTAATTGCGCCAGAACCTTTGGAGACACTTTAACATCTTGTAGTTGCATCTGAATTTGTTGAGAGGTTATTCTCATATAAAATCCTTTACAAATGTTTTTCTATGAATCGGTGAAATCCCTACTGAGTTTAATCCGATATAATGACTTGCAGTACCATACCCTTTATTGTTCTCAAAATCATATTCAGGATATGTTTTATGATACTCTTTCATCATATTATCTCGAGTGACTTTGGCCATGATGGAAGCTGCAGCAATAGAAACACTTTTTTCATCACCTTTAATAATACTGGTTTGATCAATGTCACTATCTAACTTCACTGCATCTATCAGCAAATGATCCGGTCTATGTTTTAAACCATCTATCGCACGTTTCATAGCCAGTTTAGTTGCACCTAGAATATTGAACTCATCAATTTCTTCTGGTGTTGCAGAACCATAAGATACTTCAATAGCCGTTTCATTAATCAAATCAAATAAACGCTCTCTGTTTTTTAATGAAACTTTTTTAGAGTCATTAATACCTTCGTAAATATAATATTCTTTTAAAACAACAGCGCAAGTCACCACAGGACCTGCTAAAGGTCCACGACCCACTTCATCTATCCCTGCAATATATTGATACCCATTTTCGATAAGGTTTAATTCAAAGATAGAAAGTTCTTCTAATCTTTTGATTTCTTTTAATCGATTAGCTTCTTTTTTATAAACACCTTCTATTAACTTCAGAACACCTTTTCTATCGTCGAGTTTTAATTCATCACAATATAATAGTTGTGCTTCCAATGTCATTTCAGATAATTCTTTTTTTATATTTCCAATAGCTTTAGCCATTAAAACGACCCTCTACTTCTTCTGGTCTTTCTAATGTGATATGACCTAGTCTACCACTTCTAAAATCATTGATAACAAGTTTTGCAACTCTATTGTAGTCCACATCTTTTGAACGATCAAAATAGTTCTTATATGCAGCTATAGCATCTACCACTTCAATAGGTTCTACTTCTTCAAAGTCCATATCCAATTGATATCTCTTTTTCATTGTATCAGGATAAGTAAACATCAATCGCTTCACCAAATAGAAACCAATGTCTTCAATAACCAAAGTATCATCATTAATCGCACCTGTAAAGGCTAAATTAAGACCTGCAATTTGATCATCAATCTTAGGCCATAAGATACCAGGCGTATCGAATAATTCAATGTCATCTCTAACTCTAATCCATTGTTTACCTTTAGTAACACCAGGCTTATTTCCTGTCCTAGCAGATTTCTTACCAACCAAATTATTGATTAACGAAGACTTGCCTACATTTGGAATTCCAACAATCATCATTCTTATAGCACGTGGCACACGACCTTGTGAAATCATTTTATCAACAAGTGGTTTTGTCTCAACTTTAACTTGTTTTAATAAATTCTTAACACCGTCACCAGTAATCGAATTAATAGGAACCGCAACAATACCTTTTGATTTAAAATACAAAACCCAATCTTTCAAAACTCTTTGATCACATAAATCAAACTTGTTCAAAAGTACAACTCTTGGTTTATTACCTACCAATTCGTCAATTTGTGGGTTTCTACTGCTGATTGGAATTCTTGCATCTAATAGTTCTACAACAACATCAACAAGCTTTAGATTAGCTTGAATCAGTTCTTTTGTTTTTTTCATATGTCCTGGATACCAGTTAATCTGCATATTATCACCTCTTATATAGTATAAAATATTCTTAAATAAATTGAAAGAGTGATGACAAGTCATCACTCTTTATAATAATCATCGTGTAATTATTTTGCTCTACGAGGCTTAACTTTAGCAGATTTACCAACTCTATCTCTTAAGTAGTTGATTTTAGCTCTTCTTACTTTACCAAGTTTAATAACTTCGATTTTAGCAACTTTTGGAGAATGAAGTGGTAATGTTTTTTCAACACCTACACCTGATGAAATCTTTCTTACTGTGAAAGTTTCTCTAGCGCCGCCGCCTTGTCTCTTCATTACGATACCTTCGTACATCTGAATTCTTTCTCTTTTACCCTCAACGATTTTGATATGTACTTTTACAGTATCTCCAACTTGAAAGTGTGGTCTCTCTGTATTAAGTTGTGCTTGCTCAATACTTTTAATAATATTGTTCATTGGATTGCCTCCTAATTACTCGTTACGTTCGTAATGAACCTTTTCCACCAGAGGAACGCACGTCAGTGTCTCAAACGACACACTCAAACATTATACTACCATTTGTTTTATTTGTCTATATATTTATCCAAAATTTTCTGTTCTAATCGTGATAACTTACGATTTTCTAACCATTTTTTTATCATATCTGGTCGACGTTTCTGTGTTAACTTAATACTCTCTTCCAAACGATATTCCTCAATTAGTTGATGATTCCCTGATAACAATACTTCAGGTACCTTCTTGCCTTCAAAATCAGAAGGTCTTGTATAATGAGCATATTCCAACAAACCACTGTAATGACTTTCATCTTCATAAGAGATATTTTGTCCTAAAACACCCTCACGCAATCTTGCGACTGAATCAATCAAAACCATTGCAGGTAATTCCCCACCGGTTAAAACATAATCTCCTATTGAGATTTCATCCGTCACAAACTCATCAATTATCCTCTGATCAATACCTTCGTAATGACCACACAACAATGTCAATTCATCTTCTAAAGCCAATTCACATGCCAATTTTTGATTAAAAACTTTGCCTTTTGGTGTTAAATAAACAACCCTCGAAGGGTTCTTACTTGAGTGATTTGTAAGTGATAATAAAGCATCTTTAATCGGCTGTATTTTCATCACCATACCCGCACCACCACCATAGGGATAATCATCTACTTTTTTATGTTTATTAGTAGAAAAATCCCTAATGTTAAGTGTATTAATCTCAATTAAGTCTTGTTCTTGAGCGCGTTTTAAAATGCTATGAGACAATGAATCAAACATTTCAGGAAATAAAGTTAACACATTAAATTTCATTATATTAAACCTTCAATTAAAGTAACCTTTATAATGCCTTCTTCTAGATTAACCTCTTCGATAAACTCGTCTACTACTGGGATAAGAACATCTCGCCCATCTGGCGTTTTTACTAAATACAGATCATGTGCTGGATTTTGTATAACATCTTTTAAAATTCCGATGTCACCTTTTACATGATCGACTACTTTCAGACCAATAATGTCTTCAACGTAAACTC
>JABXKX010000152.1 GCA_013619035.1 Peptostreptococcaceae bacterium | reverse complement strand
TAATATATACTGTTTGAACACGAAGTTCAAACAGTATTCTTTAGTTTTAGTCAATATTAAAGTATTTTTTAGCATTTATTGCAGTTTGTTCAGCTACTTCTTCAAAAGTTAACCCTTTTATCTCTGCAATTTTTTCAGCAACATAACGAACATGAGCCGATTCATTTCGTTTACCTCTAAATGGTGTTGGTGTTAGATAAGGCGAGTCCGTTTCTATCATCAAACGATCCATAGGTACTGTTTCTACAACTTCAATGAGTTTTCTAGAATTCTTAAACGTCACCGGACCAGCGATAGAAATATAAGCACCTAATTTAACGTACTGTCTTGCCAGTTCAGCACTTCCGGAGAAGCAGTGCATCAAAACACCTGTCTCGAAAGAGTTCTCTTCTTTTAAGATCGTCATGACATCATTATTGGCTTCTCTATCATGAATAATCACAGGCATTTTAAGTTCTTTTGCTAATTGAAGTTGTTTTCTAAACCAATAGACTTGCTCATCTCTAGGTGAAAAATCATAATGATAATCCAGTCCGATTTCACCAATTGCTTTAACTTTCGATTTTCGAGCCATTGCTTTAATCAGGCCAAGCATCATATCATCTAATGATTTCGCATCATGAGGATGAATCCCTACAGCTGCATACATAAAATCATATGTTTCAGCCAGTTTAACAGCATCAACTGATGATTCATAATCAGCTCCAGGATTCATGATCCATTTTACACCTGAGTCATAGGCTCTTTTAATAACTGCATCTCTATCTTGATTAAATTTGCTCGAATCTAAGTGAGCATGTGAATCAAATAACATGAGGAGCCTCCTAATTTACTATACTACCTGATGGCATATCTACAGTAACCAATTTTAAATCTTTTCCAGAAGTTGCAGCTAAAATCATACCTTCTGACTTTTCACCACGTAACTTAACAGGTTTAAGGTTAGCAACTAAAATTACTTTTTCTCCAACCAATTCACTTGTATCATAATGTTCTGCAATACCAGATACGACTTGACGTGTATCATTGCCTACTTTTAACTGAAGAACTAATAATCTATCTGCTTTTTTATGTTTTTCTACACTGATAATTTCAGCAACTCTAAAGTCAATTTTTGAAAAATCATCAAATGTAATTTCTTCTTTGATAGGCGTTTCTTCGATTACTTCTTCTTCAACTTTAGGATACTTCTTTTCAAGATCGGCATCAATTTCAGCAATCTTCTTAGCTTCATCAATTCTTGCAAATAAAGGCTCACCCACACCAACTTTTGATCCTGCAACCGTGCCATCAAATGATGTGATAGATTCAAATGACACATTCACTGCGTTGATTTGCTCTTGAATCTTCTTAGCAGTATCTGGGATAAACGATTCCAATAAAACAGATGAAATTCTGATACTTTCAAGTAAATTGTATAGAACTGTTCCCAATCTTTCTTTTTTATCTTCTTCTTTGGCAAGTACCCATGGGAAGGTCTCATCAATGTACTTGTTACTTCTTCTAAGAAGTGTCCATAATGCTTCTAATGCATCTGAAATTTTATATTCTGTCATCTTAGCAGATACTATTTTCACAGTTTCAGCCGCTAAAGTAATTAATTCTTGATCTAATGTTTTGTCTTCATCCGATAGAACCACACCTGATTTTTGAATGTCACCATCAAAGTATTTCTGAACCATTGCTACTGTTCTATTAACTAAGTTTCCAAGTACATTGGCTAAGTCTGTATTAATTCTTGAAATCATCAATTCATATGTGAACGAACCATCCTGTGCATAAGGCATTTCTCTTAATACATAATATCTAACAGCATCTAGACCAAAGTATTCTACTAAGTCATGTGCATAAACTACATTGCCTTTTGATTTACTCATCTTATCTGTTCCAGTTAATAACCATGGATGACCCAATACTTTCTTAGGTAATTCTACATCTAAAGCCATAAGAATAATTGGCCAGTAAATAGTATGGAATCTCACAATGTCTTTTCCAATAACATGTACATCAGCAGGCCAGTATTTATTAAATTTCTCTGAATGGTTACCATCTATATCAAAACCAATCGCAGAAATATAATTTGATAACGCGTCAATCCATACGTAGGTCACATGTCCTGAATCAAATTCTACTGGAATACCCCAGTCAAATGAGGTTCTCGAAACACATAAGTCTTGAAGACCTGGCTTGATAAAGTTATTAACCATTTCTTTTTTTCTTGATTCTGGCGAAATAAATTCCGAATGTGTATCATAATGTTCAACCAAACGATCTGCATATTTTGAAAGCTTTAAGAAGTAAGCTTCTTCTTTAGCTTGTTCCACTTCACCACCACAATCAGGACATTTACCATCTTTTAATTGTGTCTCTGTCCAGAACGATTCACAAGGTTTACAATACGCACCTTCATAAGCACCTTTGTAGATATCACCTTGATCGTATAATTTCTTAAAAATTTTCTTAACCACTTCTTTATGTTCTTCATCAGTTGTTCTGATAAATTGATCATAAGAAACATTCATCTCATCCCATATTTTTCTGATTTCACCCGCAATATGATCCACATGAGCTTGAGGTGAGATACCGTCAGCAATCGCTTGATCTTGTATTTTTTGACCATGCTCATCTGTTCCAGTTAAGAAATAAACATCATAACCTTCTGCTCTTTTAAATCTAGCAATTGCATCTGTTAATATCGCTTCATACACATTTCCTATATGAGGAATTCTTGATGTGTAAGCGATGGCCGTTGTGATATAAAACTTTTCCATTTTTTAATTTCCTCCTTAAATATAAAAAGAGCCTTCTTCCCAAGGGACGAAGGCTCGTTCGTGTTACCACCCTAATTTATAGTTGACTTATAATAGATCCATCAACTACCTCTGTGTGAAATCTCACAATGCTATAACGTGCATGACTCGTTGAAGCTTTTAAACTTCAATGCTCCAGAACCATTTTCAATAGTACTCTCTTCTCTGACTTTCACCAACCATCAGTTCTCTAAACAAGATTTCGTATATCTCTTTCCTTCAAAGCATCTATAATTGCACAAATTATATCATAGATGCTAAATCTGGTCAAATTACTGAGTTGGTTGATATGCTTTCATATGAACATCAAATATTAAATTCTGTCCATATTGATTTGGATGCGGATCACAAAAATTATTATAAAATCCCGTTAACTCATCTTTTTCCATTATTCGATTAGTCGAAGGATCAAAATAAGTATTATTATCAAAAGAGTGATAAACATCTGCCACTAGATAATTAAATTGATCCGGATAATTATCCTCAGATGTTCTAATAATCGTATTCATGCCATCTGAACCTTCAAAATATGTGTTGACTTGATTATAGTATGATTCGCTGGTTCTATAAGGATTATAAACGGTCATCACGATTAAAGTTACATCACTATTTAGTTCGTAGATTTTATCAATTACTAACGGCCAATTTGTTTTAAAATTTTCTAGTCCACTATTGGCGATATCCCAGTCAATATTGTCCTTTCCTAACCCAGATGAAGTTCTAGGTAATGCATCCATAACATCATTTGCACCAACACAAAGTGTAATAACATCTGCATTTATAACTTCATCTGCTAAATGACCATTTAAATCTTCTAAAACTTCAAAGGTGTGATCACCACTCTCGCTATAGTCATAATTGCTTGTTACATTTAGATAATCTGCAAATTGCTCAACATAACTATAAGTATCAGTACCACCAAATAAATAGTTCCAAAAACTAGTATAATAAGTACCGTATGGCACGGAATCGCCTAATGCGACATAAACAATCTCATCGTCTATTATTGTTACATAAACATACATCGTAGTCGTAGTTTTTCCATCACTAACTGCAACTTGGATAATATCAGTTGAAAGAGTTCCATCAGGTGTGTAAGTCACTGTCGTACCTTCTAAGACTGCTTGATCCGTCTCAACCATACTATACGTTAATAAATCTAAATCAACATCACTTGCGATGATATTAAATGTATGTGTACTATTATTCTCAATTGTAAAATCATAATTTCCTTCAATTGTTGGTGCATCATTAACAGGTGTAATGATAAATGTAACTGTAGTGGTATCTGTTAAGTTACCATCAGTAACACTTACGTCAAGTGTTACTGTATCATTAGAGTTTTCATTTGGTGTATAGTTTATTGTATCTCCATTAATAGTTGCTACACCTAATGTTGTTGTACTTTCTAATGAGTATACTAATGTATCACCCTCATTACCATCATAAGCTTCTAATGTAACCAAACCCGTTGTATCTTCATCTATAGTTAGACCATAAGGATCATTTATAAACTCTGGTGCGACATTTATCTCAGTTACCGAGATACTAATTGTCGTCGTATCATTTAAACCGGATGAATCTGTTGCGGTTAAATCAAATGAATCAATTCCAACAAAATCTGATTTCGGATAATATATAAACGGATAACTCGTTGTATCAAGA
>JABXKX010000172.1 GCA_013619035.1 Peptostreptococcaceae bacterium | reverse complement strand
ATTACAATGGCCATGGATTAATCTTTTAATTGAAAAAGAAATTATTGTTGGGGGATCGGATCGTTACTTCTATCCAAACTCAATTTTAGACAGAAATATTTTATCTGTACTTTCTGCAAATGTTTTAAGAGAATTAGAAGGATTTGTACCAAATTCGGATAACACAACAACACCTTTACCAGGTGTTACAACGAATGTTAGTGGTAAAATATCTATTTTACATTACGACAAAAACATCATTGAAGTTAGAGATGCTTACAATAAATTAAATGTTTACGATGCAACAAATGCTGAGTTAACATTAAATGGTGAAGTGATTGCAATTCAAAACTTAGAGCCGGGTATGGATGTGGATGTAAAAGTATCAGGCAAACAGTTGATTACTTTAAATGTTAAAGAGGATTTTTCAGCAATTGATGGTACATTAGGTTCTGTAGGATTAAAAGTAACTGTTCAAGGTGAGACTTTTAGACCTGTTAGTATTAATATAGGCAATACATTTAAATACTTTAAAACGTTAAACTCTGTTGTTGTAGAAAGAGATTATCAACCGTCTACTTTAGATGAGTTAAATGAAAATGATATTGTTAAAATCTCTTATCAAGGTGATTATATCAAGAAGATTGAAGCGTTATCTAATAAAGCTGTATTAGATGGTGCACTTCAACGTTCAAGTCAATTTAATATAGGTGATGCTGTAAGTATTAAATTATCTAATGGTAAGTTATTTGAACAAACAATTACAAGTACTGTTCAAAAGTTTAATATTACATCAGATCTTTCTAAAGGCGATATCGTAAAAATTACAATTGAAAAAGGTAAAATTACAGCTGTTGAAGGTACTGGTTTATCAACAGAAGCGTCTGGTAGAATAACAAAGATTGTGATCAGTCAAACACCATCTGTTTCAGTTATGAATAAGAATGGTGAAACTAAAACTTTTAACATCGCAAGTGATATGGTCTTAAAGAATTTAGGTACAGTAGATACAAATGGTTTGTATGCTTTAAGATTAGACCAAGATGTTACTTTAGAGTTAAGTGGTGTTGAAGTTAACTTGATTTCAATCAATCAGTCAGAAGAGAAAGCGCAGTTCCAAGCTGAAATAACTGAGATTCACAAGAACATTAATCTGATTAAAGCTCTAGATACAAATAACAAAGCGTGGATTATTTCATTAGAAGGTTCTGATCAAAACATTGATGATTACACCGTTGGAGACAGTGTATTTGTGTATGGTGTGGAAGTTTCAGGCGATCTATTTGAGGCAGATTTAATTATTGTTTTAGAGTAAAATTTGTGCTTGCACTGGGAATTGAAATGGTATATACTGAGTAAGTATTATTTTTGAGTATATAATGGAAACCCTGATTAGAGGGTGTCTATCCAATATGATTATTTAAGAGGTAGATCATCCCGTTTACGGGCTGGTCACCTCTTTTTTGGTTTTCAATTTTGTGGAAGGAGTTCTGATGGCAACGAAATATGTATTTGTAACAGGTGGTGTGGTATCGTCTTTAGGTAAGGGTATTACTGCGGCGTCTTTAGGGCAATTATTAAAGGCAAGAGGTTTAAAAGTATCGATTCAAAAGTTTGATCCTTATATCAATAAAGATCCAGGCACAATGAGTCCATACCAACACGGTGAGGTTTTTGTAACAGAAGATGGTGCAGAAACAGATTTAGATTTAGGACATTATGAAAGATTTATAGATATTAATCTGAATAAAAATAGTAATGTAACAACTGGTAAGATTTACTGGTCAGTTATTACTAAAGAGAGACGTGGGGACTATTTAGGTGCGACAATTCAAGTTATCCCACATATTACTAATGAAATTAAAGAAAGAGCTTTTAGAGTTGCAAAAGAAGAAAATCCAGATGTTGTTATCACTGAGATTGGTGGCACTGTCGGAGATATAGAATCACAACCGTTTATGGAGGCTATCCGTCAAATCAAACATGATGTTGGTAAAGAAAATGTATGTTATGTACATTTAACATTATTACCTTACCTTGAAAAAGCAGGGGAGTTAAAAACAAAACCAACTCAACATTCAGTTAAAGAATTAAGACAAATCGGTATTCAACCAGACCTTATCATTTGTAGATCTGAAAAGGAAGTTACTGATGAT
The DNA here is from genome assembly GCA_013619035.1 of Peptostreptococcaceae bacterium. Next base: position 2,344 of record JABXKX010000172.1, on the reverse strand, counting down.
TTAAAAGATAAAATAGGATTATTCTGTAACATTGAACCTGAGAATGTTATTACAAATAGAGATGCTGATACATTATATGAAGTACCTTTAATGTTAGAACGTGAAGGTTTGGCAACTAAAGTATGTACAATGTTAGGTTTAGAATGTAAAGAACCTGATTTAGAAGAATGGACAAGAATTGTTGATATAGAGAAGAACTTAAAAGATACAGTAAAGATTGCATTAGTAGGTAAATATGTGGAATTACATGATGCTTATTTATCAGTAGCAGAAGCACTTAAACATGCAGGGCTATCTAATAATGTTAAAATCGATATCAATTGGGTTCATGCAGAAGCAGTAAATAATGAAAATGCCGCTGAAATCTTAGGAGATGCAGATGGTATTATTGTACCAGGTGGTTTTGGTGATAGAGGTGTAGAAGGTAAAGTTGCTGCTTCGAACTATGCAAGAGTCAACAAAGTACCATTCTTTGGCATCTGTTTAGGTATGCAAATTGCTGTTATTGATTTTGCTAGAAATGTTATAGGGTATAAAGACGCACACAGTTCTGAATTAATGCCATCAACAACAAATCCTGTGATTGACTTAATGTTGGATCAGCATGATGTTGAAGATATGGGTGGTACAATGAGATTAGGCGTTTACCCATGTAAAGTTAAAAAAGGTACAAAAGCATATGAAGCTTACGGTGAAGAATTAATTTATGAGCGTCATAGACATAGATATGAATTTAATAATCATTATAAAGATATCATTGAAGAAAATGGTATGATTATTTCTGGTATTTCACCAGATGAACGATTGGTTGAAATTGTTGAATTAAGTAGTAACGAACATCCGTGGTTTGTAGCAGGTCAATTCCATCCAGAATTTAAATCAAGACCAACGAGATCACATCCATTATTCAGAGATTTTATTAAAGCTTCAAAAGAAAATAGATAAAAGTACTAGCCAGAGCATGCTCTGGCTTTTATAATGAGTTGAGGTGATTAATTTATGAAGAAATTTTTAAAAGTAGAACATGCAGTAATTTTAATACTCAGTATGATTGGACTGTACTTAAGAATACATATGATTCAATCAATTCCAACAACACAACTTTATGATTTTAGTACCTACTATGAGATTGCAGATAACTTATATCACAACTTAGGCTATACTTTTAGAGGCTATCCAATCGCTTTTCAAGGCATGGGTTATTCCACTCTTTTAGGGTATTGGTTTAAATTCATGGGTGATAATTCTGAAATCACAGCAAAGTGGTTGAATATTATTATGTCGATGGGTACAATTTATTTGGTTTATTATATCTTACACAAGATAACAAATAATAAATTAATTATCATGCTTTCAACGATTACAGTTATTTTTCTGCCACACCATATTGCATATTGTAACACCATTGGAACAGAAGTGATGTCGGCCTTTATACTGGCAGGTGTCATTGCAATTCAAGTCACTGAATTCAATTGGAAGTTTAAGTACCCGGTACTAGGGATAGCAGTTGGATTGATGGCACTTACGAAACCGTTTTTCTTGGCTTACCCACTTCTCTTAGCGCTCATTGAATGGTTAAAAGAAAAGGAATGGAAAGAATCGCTGAAACTGTTAACAATTGTGACAGTTGTTATGATGATTGTCATTTCACCTTGGACCATGAGAAATTATAAGAAGTTTGATAGGTTTATTCCAATCTCATATAATTCTGGTTTTAACTTATATATCAATAACAATGAAAACAATGTACATGGCGGATGGCAGTCGTTTGATGATATTTACAAAACACCAGATCTTCAAGAAAAAATAGATAAACATTTAAACAATCCTCTGGGAAATGTAAAAATCGCCAGCGATATAGAACTGGATTTTAAACCAGAAGCTCAAAAGTGGATCAAAGAAAATCCGATTGAATTCTTAAAACTTGGACTTATCAGGGTACACAGTACATACTTTAATGGTGCTTGGGATATTGAATATTGGGCGATGAATGATTACCGCGTGGAACAATTAGAAGAACATCCTGAGGATGATAAAGAAATTTCAAGACATTTTAACTTTATGAAATCAGTATATGATATCATGTTGTATATTATTTCTGGATTTGGTTTGATGTTTATTGTTTTAAACTTTAAAGATATAATAGTCGGTATTTTCTCCAAGAAAAAAATCAATTTATTAACATCGATAACATTTCTAAATCTATCTTATATCTCATTGGTGTATTTTGTATATGAAGGTCAACCGAGATATAATTTTATAGTTTTATTCCTGTTAATTATCGCTGCTTCAATTATGATAGATACATATAGTAAAAATAAAACAACTGAATAAGTTGATAAAG
>JABXKX010000569.1 GCA_013619035.1 Peptostreptococcaceae bacterium | reverse complement strand
CAAAATGATTTCTATTTTCTCGTTTAGCTTCTGATAATTCAAATAAAATTTCATTTTTAGTAAATGTGTTTATATCAGCGATATTCATTCCAATGATTTCACCAGATGTGTAACCATAAAAATCACAGGCTGATTTATTAATATACACAATTACTCCATCATTATCTTGTAGCATAATTGAAGAAGGATGGTTCTCAATCATCTCTCTATACATAGAATTTTTAAATTTCATTTTTCACTCTCATTTCACATAGCAACCTTTATAAGATACCAGTACCAAACGATTTGCTTTTCATTTAATACTAATTTGACTTAATTTAAAAACTGTTACATTTCCAACTAACAAACGGAACCATTACCATAAACATACATCTTGTTCCTACTCATACCCACTTAATAAATAGGAAATCATAAAATTGGGAATAATACAATCACTAAAACAGACGTGTAAAATGACAGTTCACACGCCTGTTTGTATAAAAAAAACGTCAACAAAAGTTGACGTTAATTACATTTGAAAATAATTATTTCTTATGAACAATATTACCATCTATTATTGTATAAAGTGGTGACGCTTGTAAATCAAATGGGTGTCTATCCCAAATAACAATATCTGCATCTTTACCAACTTCTAAACTACCCACTCTATCTTCTAATTCTAAAATTTCAGCCGCATTGATTGTAATGGCTTTTAAAGCATCTTCTTCTGTCATACCAGCTTTCATCGAAAGTGCTGCACACATATTTAAATGATGAAGTGGAATCACTGGACTATCCGTCATAATTGCTACTTTGATACCTGCTCTTGTTAAGACGCCTGGCGTTTCAAAAGTAAGATTTTGAAGTTCAAATTTCGATTTATGTCCAAAACTTGGTCCGACTACTGCCATTACATCACTTTTCTTGATGAATTCAGCGATCAAATGTCCTTCTGTACAATGTTCTAATGTGATCTTAACATCAAATTCTTTAGCAATTCTCACTGCAGTAATAATATCATCAGCTCGATGAGCGTGTGCCTTTAATGGAATTTCTCTATTCACAACCGGTTGAAGGGCTTCTAATTTAAAATCAAATGCTGGTTTTTTAGAAGGATCTTCTTTACCTTGTTCTAATTTTTCTTTGTATTCAAATGCTTTAAATAAAATATTTCTAAGTTCAGATGCAGTACCCATACGTGTTGTTGGAGTTACTTTTCTCTCGTTATAACATCTCTTTGGATTTTCACCAAATGCAATTTTCATCGCTAAAGGTGCTTTTACAACCATATCATCTACAACAATACCAGCTGTTTTAATCGCACAAAATTGACCGCCAACCACATTCGCAGAACCTGGTCCAGTGGCAACCATTGTAACACCACCCAGTGATCTTGCTTCTTCAAAGTTTTCATCCATCGGATTAATCGCATCAATTGCACGTAAATGAGGTGTGATTGGATCAGTTATTTCATTACCATCTGAACCTTCAAACCCTATAGAACTTTCCCACATACCAAGATGACAATGCGCATCTATAAATCCAGGTAACACATAATGTCCCTTTGCATCAATGACTTCTACACCATCCTGTACGTTTATTTGACCAATTTCAACTATTTTACCCTCTTTAATTAATATTGAGCCATTTTCAATAGTTTCTCCAGCCATCGTTAATACTTTACCATTTTTAATTAATATCATATTCAATCCCCCTATTATTTCGCCTATCTAAATATTAATTACAGTATAGCATGAAGTCAAAAATAAAAAAACCGCTTCCTCTAAAACGATTCATATAAATGAATCCAATAAGAAAGCTGTTTTGAATTAACCTTTATAACTATTTTTACAATTGGTTTCTTTCACTAAGAATATTGCTATACATCCGATAACAATACAGACATAAGCTAGTTTAAATGCCGTATTATAAGCAACCGCATCATGTCCACCTGCTAATGCATTTCCTACAAATGTAGGGATAACTGCAGCTCCGAAGAAACCACCCATATTCACTACAGATGTCGAAATACCTGCAACCTTAGGATTGTTGATTTCTTTACCACATGCCCAACCTAATACAAATGCTGATGTTGAAAATCCCATGACAAACAGAAGTGGATACATCAAACCAAGTGCTGGCTGACCATTATTCATAAATACAAGAGCGGTCCATGTTACTAATAATAATATCCCCGATATGAGCATCGGTAGTTTTCTCTTTTTTAAGACATCTGATACTTTACCAATAACAATACTACCAATTGCCAATCCGAGTACTGCAGCCATCATATAATTGGCAGCCGCTGATTTTTCCAAACCATAAACATCCATCATAAAGCTGGTACCGTAGTATCCTGATAACGTTGTAAATGATCCGTAGAAACAAGCAAAAATAACAAATGGTGGCCATGTTCTCCAGTTTGTAACAACTTCTAATAGTGCTTTAAATAAATTCACTTTTACTTTAGTCGCATGTTTTTCTTCACGCCCTTCTAAAGATGCTATACTCGGATACCCTTTTTCTTGTGGTGTGTTTCTTACAAATGCATAGATCAGTACAGCAACAAATAATGTTACTACACCAATTGCAATAAAAGTATTTCTCCATGTGAACATCGATACCATCCACACAAGTGGTGTTTGAGCGATTAAACCACCCATGTTACCAATAAATGAAGTGATACCTGACATGGTTCCGAATTCTGACTCTTTAAACCACGTTGATAAGATTTTTAAAATTGAGATGAAAACAACCGACACACCTAATCCTACTAAAAATCTACCTACAAATGCTAAGAACACTGTTCCTGCAAGTCCAAATATAATAGAACCAATCGCTGCAAATACAGTACCTATTGTAACCGTTTTTCTTGCACCGAGTGAGTCTGCTAAGAAACCAACTGGAATTTGCATAAACATATAAGCATAGAAATACATAGCGCCAAGGCTTGCGAATCCTGCTTCTGATAATGCCAAATCTGTGATTAAATCATCTTTTACAACTCCTGCTGCAAAACGATGGAAAAACACAATGATGTAAGCAAATGCTAATAATCCCCAAATGAACCATCTGTACTTATTCAAATTTTTTATTTTACTCTGTTCCATAATTACTCCCGTTCATTAATGTATACAACTAGTTTAGCTTAATTGTTCAAAAAAATCTAGTAACGTTCAACAAAAATTTGAAACTACAGCCGTTGTTCCAACCATTATGAAAGCCACAAAACTCATCGGACTTAAACAAAAAGTTGACTCTTTAAAAAAAAATAAGAAAATATTGAAAAAAACTTAATTAAATACCATACTGATACCGATATTTGATATAATAAATCAAGCGGACTTTAAAGGGAGAAAATATGAAGTTATCTGATTACATTGACATAAATCGACTACAAAATTTAATCAATCATTTGTTTCGTGCCAATGGCATTCCAACAGCCATTTTTGAAGTTGATGGTACTGAAATCATTTCAACAGACTGGCGTGATGTCTGTAAGAATTTTCATCGTGTCAATGGCATCACTTGTCAAAGATGTATTGAAAATGATCGAGATCTAAATAAAATTATTCATGAAAGCAAAAAATATGCGATTTCAAAATGTCGAAATGGTCTAATTGATATAGGCTCGCCGATTCTTATTAATGGAGAACATATTGCAACTATTTTCCAAGGTCAATTTTTCTTTGAAGAACCAGATATTGAATATTTTAAAAAACAGGCTTTTTTAGCTAATTTCGATGAAGACAGTTATATCAAAGCGGTTCACGAAACACCTGTTATTTCACAACATCAAATGAAAGAACTCATTACGTTCTTAACAGAACTTAGTGCTTTTATAGCAGACTTAGGTTTAGCCAATTATGAAACTAGAAAAGCACATATTGAACTCAATGAACAACATCAGGAAATGTCTGCAATACATGAAGAACTGGTTGCAACTGAAGAAGAACTGAGAAAGCACTACGATTTAATTACTCATAAAAATAAAGCTTTGGAAGATGCCACCGAAAAGTACAAACTTATTGCAGAAGGTTCTAGTAATATCATCTGGGATATGTACATTGAAGATGGAACACTCAGCCTTTCAAGAGGTTTGGATACTCTCATTGGCTATCATGATGTAGAAATAGATACTTTGGATAAATTGCTTCAGATTATTCATCCAGAAGATGTAGAAGAAACACGAACAAATTACAATACTGCCTTAAATTCTTTGGATGTTTTAGATCATCAGTTTAGAATCATCACGTCAGACAATGATGTGATTTGGGCACATTGTCGAGCAAAAATTAAGAGAGACATAAATGGTCAGCCCATTAGAATCGCCGGATCACTTGATGATATTACCGAACATGTCGCTTATCAAAATTATATCAAACGGATGGCCTATATTGATAATCTAACAGGTATCAGCAATAGAAATCAAATGTTGATTCATTTAGAAAAGTCCTTTGACTATTTAAAAGAACATCATGATAACAAACTTAGTGTTATACTTTTAAAT
>JABXKX010000574.1 GCA_013619035.1 Peptostreptococcaceae bacterium | reverse complement strand
CTGTTTTAAGATTTCTTATATATTTCATATTAACCTCCCAGTAAATAATATCCAATTATTAACTAATCCGAAGTCATGCTAACATAGAAACTATATTCTGTAAATAGCATCTGCCATTAAAATTCCTTATAAAACCACAGTCTCTTAATGTGAAGAATTAGAATTATTTGACAAATGCATAATCCCTCAATCGATTATTTATAAAACTTTTTTTATGGGTACCATTAACGATATTATTGACCAAAATCTGAATAAATATGCATAATCACTCCTAAAATCCATCAAAAAATATCCAATGTATTATAAGTGTTCTTCCAAACTTTTTTTCATAAAAAAATCAATTCTTCTATTTTGAACAGCTTCATCCAAAAAATAAAACCCATATGTTTATTTAAGATGTATGCTTATAATTTACATCGTTAAAACAAAATGAATAAATATAAAAAAAAATAACACCTACACAGGCGTCTAAAAGAAATATTAGAGAGGATAAATGCGTCGTTTAATACTCAGCATGTACGTCATAGAAAGAAGCATCTTTAAAAAGTTCATACATATATCCCTTTTGAAAATACTCTACGTCTAATGTCAAATCAATAATTTGCCACTCATCGTTTAAGTAAACTTCATTCCATGCATGATACACTGATGTATCAGCTCTGTATCCCATTACAAGTTTAGTTTGGATGCCTTCACTTCTTAACATACTTGCTAATAGTGATGAGAAATCATAACATATACCTAATTTTGATTCGAAAATTTCATCGATATCAGGTAAATAAGCGCCTTTTATAGTTGAATATTTATCACTATCATATGATAATGATTCTGCTAAATACTCATGGATCATCTCAACTTTTAATGTATCATTCATGTTATTTTCAAGGAGTTGTTCTAAAAAAGAGATTGATTCATTCTCTTCATGCCAATCAACGTTTACAATACTGTTTAAATAGAGTTGATCTTCTTTAATACGCTTCACATCAAAAGTTGTTTCATATTCATATGAGTAAGTTTTTCCAGATTCATTTTTAAGGATCGCTAATGTATATGTGCCTTCTCCCATCTGTAAAGGTAATCTTACAGCATCACTTGTTAAGTCGTAATAATATTTTTCATCATCTTTTTGAAGCATAACTTTATATCTTACGTCTTTTTCAACAGGATAAGTTACTACAACAACGCCGTTTTCTGCGTCATCCAAGTGATAATAACTCATATCAGCAAAAACGTTTGCTGATAAAAGAATTAATAATACACATACTATGATAAGAGATTTTCTTAACATGTAAACTCCCCCTTTGTACCTGGCTATCTCATATGAGACCCTATAGTTTTGCGTCCCCGCTTCACAACGGGTTTGCCCTTACAGGAAAGAAATGATTATCAACCTATTCTGTTATACAATGAATTTGTCAATAGTCTTTCTTTCGATAACTGGCTACCTTAGCAATTGCCTTAGGTCCTTTAGCTTTGCGTATAATGCTTTCACATTACTTGCCTTTTCGATAAAAAACTTTTTAAGGTAAATAAAGTTTTTCCATCACGGACGTCACATTTACTTACCCTCTCTTACTTATAAATTACCCTGTAACTAGGATTATAATCACTTTTTACATTTTATTGTTGCTATAGCCGAAATTATGTGTTATAATGCCATCTTTTTACATAATAGTTCAAAATAAAAACAACCTCAAGAGATTGTTTATTCGTTCAATAGGTTTGTTAAAACAACTGCAAGTTCTGCTCGGGTCACTTCTTGATTTACTCTAAAACTGTTATCAGAATACCCTGATACAATACCAGCTGCTCTTAATTTATAAATGCTCTTTCTTATGTCCCTAGGTATCTCTTTATGATCTGAAAACACCTTCCCATTACTAGAAAGTTCATAACCATATTTGCTTTCATAAGCCCGACAGATCATCTCCGCCATATCCCCTCGTGTTAAAGGTCTATCAGAAAGGTCCTCATAAGTTATTTGATCAGTCCACTCCATTAAGATCTCTGTTAGAGTATGTCTAGAAACAACATCTTCAGGTGAAAAGCTGATGTCAGTAACACCTGTCATCCACCCTTTAGACACCACCTCTAAGATATAACCTTTCCCCCACATATCTATGTCTTTAAAACTTGACTTATAACCGCTCAGTCTGTACTGATCACCACTATGATTAAAAACTAGTTTACCGTACATCTCCTGATAACGTAGTGTTTCAAACTGATTATTAGAGAGCTTAGATAGTGTTAAATCACCTTTAGAAGAAGGGTTATCCATAAAGATTATAACGTCTCTAAGGACACCTTGATCGTTCTCGATCATTAGGTCAAATGTCTTGTAATCTCCCTCTACAGCATCTAAAACGGTTGATTGATACGTAATCCACTGTGATGACAGCAGATCTTCTAACGTAAGCCTTATCATCAGGTCTCCATCAACTATTAAGACCTGACACTCTGAGTTTATCAAACTAGAAATAGCACTCTGATCTAGTGTTAACGGTTTTATTAAATCCGTCATTTCAATGCGAATCATATGTTCTGAACCATCACACTCTTTTAAGGACTCATCAAATACCTCACTGTACTCACAAATATTAAAAATGGTTTCTTCTATATCTGATTGAGTAATATTGGAATGATCTGGTATATAACGTAATTCTTTTATCATACTCACCAAGATCAAATGTTTTAACTCGGTCAGCCTATCTGTATCCACTTGATGAATCACTTCTACAGTGGTCATCAACAGATCCACATCACTGCCTATGAGTTTATCATCAACAATCGCTTGTTCCACAAGATCCATATAAGGACTTAAAGTTTCCTTTTTGACATCCGGTGCAAGAGATTCAAAAGTCTCTAAAGCGATAGAGTCCTGTGATTTTAATAAAGTGAGATCACGCATCAACGTATCAGAAGATCGATGGGGTATAAACTCTTCAATGACCACCATCTTTTTACCGGTTTCAGTCAACACATCAACATCTTTGACTGATACCAAGTCTAAAGCAGTAAACATTTCAAATAAACACTCCATATCTTCTTTAGAAAAAGAGTCATTTAATACAATCACCTGTAGTTCCAGTAACAACCTCATTTGATCAGCTAATAAAGTCACTTCAGAATCATCACGATTAAGTGCTTCTTTTAGAGACACTTCAAAACTATCACTGACTTGTAAGTATCTAGAAATATCATCACTGTCTTTTAAATGTTCCTCTACAGCAATCGACTCATAAGATATTTGGTGTAAAGTAGAAAGCACTTCTGATCTATCACCACAACCATCTACCAGCGTTATAAAGGATTCTGGTAAACTTGCAGCATAACTCTCTATCACCAATGTCTCTTTTTGTTCATCACCAATATCTAAAGATAAACCTCTCGTATAAACCATCATCAAATCATAATAAGATAGAAAATGATCTTTTCCAAAACCTGCATATTTTAAAGACGCCACACAAGAGTCTTCCCAAACTCTTTCCAGTGCGCCTTCATAATCTGATTCAGATGTTTTTATCACGTCATACAACTCATCTATAACGATCACATCATAGTCAATTGCATAAACGTTACTAAGTCCCAAACTACTCATAAACAAACACATCATTATCATAAAGATTTTTTTCATATAGTCTCTCCATTGTCTTGTATACTTTCATTCTACAAAATAATAAAAACAATTCCTATATAATGGTAATGTTTAGCCATTACATGTACATAGATAACCATTTTCCAATACAAACCGATCATTTCCTAATCCACTAACCAAACTCTTTTAAAGTGTTTTTCTTCTAAATATTGCCTCTGATATTTCTTTAGTTTCTTCTCTACTGTACATATAATGTTCTATACCGATAACAGCCATATGTTTTGCTTCATGACAAAGGCACTACAAATAAAAAAAGAACCGAATTCAATTGAATTCGGTTCTATCTGTCATTCTATTTGTTTAAGAATAAGTACATCATTGCAGCAGCTTCTGCACGAGTTGCATTAGCTTCTGGTCTGAATGTATTATCTGGGTAACCTGAGATGATACCATGAGTTCTTACTGCGTAAACAGCATCTCTTGCTGATTCAGATATCTTTAAGTTATCTGAGAATGGAGTAGTTGCACGGTCTAAGTTAAAACCATTCTCTAACTTGTAAGCTCTGTACATCATAACAGCCATATCTTCTCTTGTAATTGGTTCGTTTGGCATAAAGTTACCCGCTTCGATACCAACTGCTAAACTGTTAAGTCCAGCTTGACCAACATAAGTGTAGTACCACTCATCAGATGAAACATCTTTAAAGTTTTGTGTTACTTCATTCGTAAGACCTAAGTGCTTCACTAACATTGTAGTAAACTCAGCTCTTGTAAGTGTACCATTTGGATCGTATGCAGTAGTAGATTTTCCACTCACAACACCACGAGCCGTTAATGACGTAATGTACTGTTTAGCCCATGACGCATCTACATCTTCAAATGATGGTGTAAATGTCA
>JABXKX010000469.1 GCA_013619035.1 Peptostreptococcaceae bacterium | reverse complement strand
TTAAAGCACTTTTTAAATCATCTAAGTTGGATTCTATTATACCTTTTACAGTTTGATTCTCAACTTGAATTTGTGCTAAAAGTGTACCTTTTTCAAATTGCATTTTAAGTGCTACATTTCCTAAATTCTTAGGATTTAATTTAACTAGAATTTCAGAACCTTGATCAGATAAATTAATACTCATCTTAGTACCTTGAATAACTTGATTCATAACTGAACGACTTAGAGCTACTTTAGGAGTAACTTTTGTAGAAACAATTGTAGAACTTTCAGCTTTCATTAAATTCACTTGATCATCAATCGTAAATTTCTGAGCCGATTCCTTTTGCGTTGTTTTAGCTGTAACATTAACAAGAGGCTCAGATTGTTTTTCTGATGTTTCTTCTTGTTGAGTAGACGTTTTAGCTTGAACAGCAGGTTCTTCTTGTACAGTTTTTTCTGTAGAAACGACCTGTTCAGTAATAGGTTTAACTTCTTTAACAACTTCATTGTCAACTGGAACGGGTGTCACTTTAACTTCTTCTTCGGGCACTTGATTTTTAACAACATTTTCTAAAACCGCTTCGAATTTCACCAATTCAGTTTTTGCTTCACCTTCAGGTAGTTTTTCAATTAAGTCTGAAACGACTTTCTCTAGTTCAACTCTGTTTTCTTTTTCAAATTTTGCAAAGACTTGTTTAAGTTCTTTGATCAGCTCTTTAGGTTCAATTGTTCCTGCTTCAATTTCTGTAGAGATCATTTCTAAAAGACCTTCTTTGGTTTCTTCATCCATCCCTGTAGACAATTGTTCTACCAAAGCTTCTACATCTACACCAAGCATTTGTGCAATCAATTCTAAAACATCTGGTTCATCAGTGATACTCATTTCTTCCGTAATACCCAGTTCTTCTTTAATCGCGGCCTCAAGACTTTCAATTTTCTCTTTCAGTTCTTCAAGGGAAACTTTTTCGCCATCGATTGCAACAGATTCTTTTTCAAACTTTTTCTGAGCAATGACTTCATTGATTTTTTGCTTCAAAACATTAATTTCTTCATTATCATCAAGTTTTTGTTCCACTTTAGGCCTTCCAACTTCACGATTTTCATCAAACTTTGCTTTGACGTTTGGCTCGAACTCTCGTTTGACTTCTGAACGTTCTTGAGTTTTATTTGCAAGAATATTTTCGAAACTCGAAGTTTCATTATTCTTAGAAACAAACCAATCATTATTCAGTTGTACTTGAGAATTGAAGAACGAAGGATTCAATTTCAATTCTCCTAAATTCATGTATACACCTCCTAATATTCTGGTACCGTTAACTTCTTCGATACTTCAGAAGCTAAAGTACTACTAAAGTTTCCAATTATTTCAGCTATAGTCTTTTCATCAAAATTCTTTAGAATTTTATAAGCCAAATCCTCGTCTGAAATGGTGATGATATCACCACTATCTAATACATACACTTGAGGTAATGCACCATCCGTTAAGAGCTTACTAATCACTTGAGAAATCTGATCAGGTTGCATAGTTGAATATATATTGGTTAACTCTAATATATTATCGTCAAAATCTTTGAATATCTTTAACGATTTTAGAATATCTTTTGTAATTAAATCTTCGCCAGTTGATAACACTTCATTATTCTTCATTTCTGTAATAATATCATTAACCAACAAGTCGTCTCCGGCTATCGCTAATATCTCTCCAGTCTTAATAATGCCTATTTCCTTAAAGATAATCGCTAACTCTTCAACTTTGTACGTTGAAGTATTTCCAAGTGCTGCGACTAAGTCTTCTGCATCTTTCGAAGCATAGATTTCTGACAAACTGATTAATTTTTGAGTGTCAGAAATATCTTTACTCATTTCCATTCGAATCGACTCTTTTGCTTGTAAATCCATAGCATCTAAAACACTCTGAGCATCTACATCATCTAATAAAGACAACAGTTCAAAAGCTTTACCAGCATCCATTTGTTCGAAGATACGCGCCAAACTAGAATAACCATTTAATCCATCATTAAGTATCTTGTACATTTCTGCCCTTATTGATGAAAAAGGCAAACTTTCCAAATCCGTAGCAATGGCTTCTAATTCTTCGTTTCTTTCTTCGGTGATTTCATCTAACGTTGTAGAAATGGCATCACCTTTCAATTGTTTAGAACGAATGTCTTCTATTATTATTTTGGTAGCATTCGGATCAATCTGAAGCATATTTTTTATAATTTCATCATACATACTTTTTTCATCTGAATTGATTAATATCAATTTATCAACAGCTCTATCCGTTGATATTTCTAAAAAATATTCTGCAATCGACTTAATCTGAGCTTTTTTCTCAGCCGGTGTAGGAATAGCGTCAAAATAACTCCCTACAACCGGGAATTCAGCTAATGCAGCATTCATCCGATATTGAAAGGTCTGATTCATAAAATAAAACCCTGCAATACCTAAAGCCGGAATCAGTATGAAAAATACGAGTAGTACTAATACAGCTTTAATAGCACCACCTTTCTTCTTCTCTTTTTTATTTCCTTTTGGGGTCACTTGTTTTTTTTCTTCTGCCACTAATTTTCACCTCTTGTCTTTGAGCTTTGATAGGTAACAATTTGGTCAACTGTTTTAGATTCTTCTAAAGCTTCCATTACCTTATACTGTTCTATCTCTTTTTCTTTTAATTTTTCCATAATTTTTCTTTGTTTATTAGCTTCAATTAATTCTTTCTGAATTTCTATTCTTCGTTCAACCAAAGCACTCAATTCATGCTTTAGTCGATCCATTTTTTGTATCAAATACTGTTTGTTGTTAGAAACAGCTTGCATATCCCTTACATAAATACCTTCTTGAACAGAATCATTTAACGAATTCAAAAAATCTTCATATCTTTTATGAATCATTTCAAATTCATTTTCTTTTTCTAGAATAATCTTATTTATTTTCCCCAGATTATTTCTAATCTCATTTTCTTTATCCATGCGCAACTGCAATATTTTTTGAAAACGATAATTAAATTTTTTCATAAATCACCTATTCTAATAATGAATACATTCGATCGACTGTTTCCTGAAAATTGAAATGTTCCTTTGTAGTTTGTGTCAAGAAGTCTCTTATCGCATCAACTTTTCTGATGGCTTCATCAATTCTCGAGTCTGTACCCGGTACATAGGCGCCAATAACAATTAAATCCTCTGCTTCATTGTAAACCGCCATCAACTCTTTTATCCGTCTAGCAATTACAACATGGTCATTGTCTACAACACTCGGCATAACACGACTGACACTTTCAAGAACATCTATCGCTGGATAATAACCTTTTGCTGCCAACCGTCTTGATAATACAATGTGACCATCCAAGATACCTCTAACAGCATCTGCTATTGGTTCGTTCATGTCATCACCATCTACCAGTACCGTATACAGACCAGTTATAGAACCTTTATCAGAATTCCCCGATCGCTCTAATAGTCTTGGTAGTACTGAAAATACAGAAGGCGTATAACCTTTTGTTACTGGAGGTTCTCCTACAGCTAAACCAATTTCTCTTTGAGCCATTGAAAATCTAGTCAAGGAATCCATCATCAGAACGACATTCTTTCCACAATCTCTAAAGTATTCTGCTATAGCAGTTGCCAACATCGCCCCTTTTACACGCACCAATGCTGGTTTATCAGAGGTTGCAACAATGACTACTGATTTTTTTAATCCTTCTTCACCCAGTTCATTTTCAATAAACTCTCGCACCTCACGTCCACGCTCGCCAATAAGAGCAATGACGTTAATATCTGCAGTAGAGTTTTTTGCAATCATACCTAAAAGTGTACTTTTACCAACTCCAGAACCTGCAAATATACCAACCCTTTGTCCTCTTCCACAAGTCAATAACGAATCTATAGCTGTAATACCTAAAGGCAGTACTTCTTCAATTTTATCTCTCGTCAAAGGATTGGGTGGCGCATTATCCACTTCATATTTTTGGTGCAATATTGGTGCTTTAAAAGCATCAATGGTTTTACCTAAACCATCTAACACACGCCCTAAAAGATCATCTCCTACATCTACAGATAGATAACTTCCCGTAGCAATAACTTTAGATCCTGGACCAATACCCGTCATCTCACCAAAAGGCATCAAAACAACAACATTATCTCTAAAACCGATAACTTCCGCTGTTATAAAATTTCCTCCCTTTAATGAGAAAATTTGACATACTTCACCTATTTCAACGGCAGGGCCATTCGCCTCAATGGTCAAACCAATCAGCTTTGAAACCCTGCCTGAAAATTTTATCATATCAGTATGTTCAACTAAATTCTTATATTTGCTTAACAGATTTTTCAATTGAATCACTCACTTTGTAATAGTTCTATAAATTTATTTTTGACATTTTCAAACTGTGTATGAACCGAACTATCCACACTTCCAGCATCAGAATCAACTACGCAACTACCTTTTGGTAATGCATTATCTTGTTTAATTTCAATATCTTCTACATTTTCTGTTAAAGATAAAATATATTTCTT
>JABXKX010000051.1 GCA_013619035.1 Peptostreptococcaceae bacterium | reverse complement strand
GATATAGGGAGGTGCTGATGAAAAAATTAATAATTATAATATTGGCACTGGTTACCCTATCAGGTTGTCTCATTTGGTTTTTCTTTTTTAAACCGACTCAAGAAATTGAGCAAATATATGATTTAACAGTTTCTGAAAGTTTACTGGCTGTCAATTTTACATTAAGGCGAGACGAACAGTATAACGGTGAAGGAGAATTTGATTTACAAGAAAGTTACTCTAAACAGGGCATTGTTGATTTATTCTACAATGCCGGTACCAATAAAAAAGTTAAATTGGTTATTTCGCTTGGGCGAGAACGGTATACATATGATATTAATGATGATACAAAGTATATCTATTTCCCGTTACAAATGGGCAATGGGAAATATGAAATTGAGATATTTGAAAACGTAAAAGAGGATAAATATAAAAAAGTATATAAGAAAAAAGCGTACTATGAAATTGCTGATGACAGACTGGTTTACTTAAATACAATTCAAATAGTCAATTGGCAGGGGGATCAAACCGCCGTACAAGTGGCTGAGGAATTGATCAGAAATGAAAAGATAAGACGTTATGAAGAGATTAATGATCAACCTTTTGACGAAGCAGATTTAGAAGCTATAGAGTTGACTGATTTAGAAAAAATTGAAACCATTTATCTGTATGTAGTTCAAAATATCCGATATGATTATTCAAAACCAGGCAGGTTAACAAGTGACTACATTCCTGATATCGAGGACGTCTTTAATGAAAAAGAGGGCATTTGTTACGATTACTCAGCGATATTGGCATCGATGTTAAGAAGTTTAAATATACCAACCAAACTCATAAAAGGTTATACCACTGCTACCAGTGCATTTCATGCCTGGAATGAAGTTTATGTAGAAGATGAAAATAGATGGATTATTGTAGATACAACTTATGATTCATATTTATTTGAAAGAAATAAAGTGTTCGAACTTGAAAAGTCAGAAGATGACTATACCAATGTAAATGAATACTGATTGATTATATAGTTGGAGGTTCCATGGCGGATCAATACAAAGAAATTGATGTTTTAGATATGTTTAAAAGTATATTTAAGTTATGGTGGCTATTACTGCTATTTGGAATAATAGGAGGAGGTGCTTCTTTTTATAATGCCAAATATATGGTAGAACCTCTTTATAAAAGCAGCACGGTTATGTTTATTGGAAAAGACCCAAATTCTATTGGTGAATTCAATTATAAAAACTTGCAAATCGGTGAATCGTTGATTACAGATTATATTGAATTAATCAGTACGAGACAGGTGGGTAAAGAAGTTATAGAGATATTAGAGTTGGATATATCTCTTAAAAAGCTAAATAAACAAGTTTATGTAAATGCCTTGGATGATTCAAGGTTTCTAACGATTAATGTTTTAGATGAAGATCCTTATCAAGCGGCAGATATTGCCAATACAGTTTCTGAAGTATTGATATTAAGAGCGGTTGATTTGATTGGCGTTAAAAATATTCAAATCATTGATAAAGCCATACCAGTCCTTGAAAAAGAAAGCCCAAGCGTCGCTGTAGACACTGTTGTAGGTGGTTTATTAGGGGGCATGTTTGCGGTACTGATCATCTTTATTTCATACTCATTAGATAATAAAATAAAAACACGTAAAGATTTAGAGGCTGTTTCAGGTGTATCGATTATAGGAACCACTTTATATGAGAAAGATATAAAACTGTTAACGGAAGATCGTGACAAGCGCACTCTAGCACGTGAACAGTATAGCATCATCAAAACAAATCTTCATTTTATGGATGTGGATACTAAAAATAAAGTATTTTTGATGGTGAGTTCAAAACGTAACGAAGGCAAATCAACGACACTTTCTAATCTTGCGTTAGAATTTGCACAATCTGGACAAGCCACACTATTGATAGATTGTGATTTCAAAAAGCCTTCGATACACAGCTTATTCGGATTTAAGAATGGAGTTGGATTAAGTAATCTCCTTGTGGATAAATTAAAATTATCTCAAGTTGTGGAAGAACATCCATTAATCTCGAATTTAAAAATTATAACATCAGGACCTTTACTATCTGATTCAATCAAGTTATTGGATAGCCAAACCATGAAGAATTTTATTGTTTCTGTAAAAGCAGAATTTGATATAGTTTTAATGGACTCATCACCATTTAGCTTGGTGTCAGATGCGCTGATATTATCAACCCTGTCAGATGCTGTGGTTTGTATTGTATCGAGTCAATCATCAAACAAAGATGAAGTGGTAGATATGTTTAAGAGATTAAAACAAGTGAATGCTAATATATTAGGCACGATTATGACCATGAAAGAAAAATAGTATTAAAGGAAAAGACACATTCAAAAAGGAGATTAGAGCATATTATAAATAGCTCTAGAATAAATTATGTTATTTAAAATAAAGGCGCGATATAGTTTAAGTGAATTGATTATGGGCTTGTTTTTTATATATATGATTACTTATCATCTGTTTTCTGAAAGAGCGGAAACCTTGTATATATCTCAATCGGTGATGTTGGTACTTCTTTTATGTCTATTTCTTTATTTTCTGAGGCATAGGAAATTTATTCTGAGTTGGCGCATGGCTTTTGTTATATTATGGTGTTTGACCTCTTTACTCAGTTATTTTGTATCACCGTTACAAAGTGATAGCTTTTCAAGGTGGTTAACTATTTTCCAACTATGTGTTTTCCTGATTTTACTGAGTCATTATTTGGATACAGATAAGAAAATAGACCAAGCTTTAAGATGTATGCTGTATTCTTATATTGTATTGGGTTTTTATATGATTTATGTCTATGGCTTCGGCTTATTTTCACCAGAATTTATGGATGTACGTGTGGGTGATGAAGTAAGTCAGATTAACACTTTGGGTATGTCATTGGCTTATGGATCGGTATTTAGCTTCTTTTATTTTTATATTAAAAAAAAGAAGTGGGTGTTGTTTTTTGTTGTATTTTTAACCATTTTGAGTTCTTTTACAGGTAGTCGAAAAGCAATTGTTATTATTGCGATTGGGATTATCGGTATATTGTCACAGGAATTTAGATTTGATAAAAGAAGAATGTTTCGTAATATTATTTTGGTATTGATTGTTGCCATCGCTTTGAGTTCGTTATCTTACTTTGAAATGGTATTAAGTCGATTCGA
Organism: Peptostreptococcaceae bacterium; assembly: GCA_013619035.1. Next base: position 1,358 of record JABXKX010000051.1, on the reverse strand, counting down.
TGGGATTTTATCACTCTTGAGTGGTGAATCACAAGCGGATAGTTCAGCAAATGTCAGATTCACTATGATTCTTAAAGGCATTGACTTATTTTGGGAGAAACCTATTTTCGGCAGTGGACTCGCAACCTTTAAATATTATTGGTCTGATAATGTAAGTGGTAGGATGTACTCACATAATAATTATATTGAATTGTTGGTAAATGGTGGTATTGTTTCATTTGTTGTATATTATTTTAACTATATATACTTGTTGTTTGCCATATCAAAAAAGAGGACGCAGACATCGATTTTATTATTGACTATCTTAAGTATTACTATGATTGTAGACTTGTTTGTCGTATCGTATTATGCAAAAGATGTTTATATTATGATCGCTATCTATTATGGTTATGTTTATAATTATTCATCAAAAGATAATCAGGAAAGTTTGGTTTTAAAAAAGCAAGTTACAATTGAGTGAATATTCAGAAAGCGTTATGGAAAAAAAGGGGTATATGTGGTATAATGTAAGATACAATAAAAATAGTGTGCAATGACACGAGTCATTCGGAGGTGTGCTATGAAGAAAAAAATATTAGTCATATCGATTATTGTGATTTTAGCAATAGTATTAGTTAATGGTTTATTTCATAATGTACTTTATACAACCTTTAAAAACACAGTTGTACCGTTGGATTCCTTTACCGGTTATCCAGTTGCTAGTGATTATGGTTTAAGAAAAGATAGTCCAAGTTCGGCGTCGTTTAATGGGGACTTATTATTAGCAGCTTTCAGGAAATTTGGAGGTATAATAGTTGATGGAAGTTACCATGTAGACGTATGGTCAGGCGTAGAAATTGAAAAAGCAGGTATAATAGGTGATCAAGACTTTGAGTCGGAATTAATATTCGATCCGAATTATTCATCCGTCATCTTTGATTCAGCCGCGCTAAAAGAACTGTATATTTCAGATGTCAGTTTTGTTAATGTTTCAGATGAGGATTTGGTAATTGCATATCCTTATTCGGATATAGAAGGACCAATCGATAGCATCGTTGTGAAAAACAATAGTTTTGAAGGTAATATTTCTGTGTACAGAATTTATGGAGATGGAGATGTTGATCCTACAACTTCTGATGTTGGTATCAATCAATTTATATTTGATAACAATGTTGTTAAAAACACGAATTATAGTTTTATTGTCATTGAGGATATCCCATATGAGAATGTACAAATAACAAATAATAATATAACTAATTTCAAATATATTTTTGCTAACTTACAATTATCTTCAACTATACTAACTATTGGTGATACTTACGAGTTAACTTTGACAGCAGCAGTAACTAATGGTTCTTTTAAAGTGCAACACTCTGGTA
>JABXKX010000617.1 GCA_013619035.1 Peptostreptococcaceae bacterium | reverse complement strand
AAAATCTAGTGACTATAGCGAGAAGGCTACACCTGTTCCCATCCCGAACACAGAAGTTAAGTTTCTTAGCGCTGATGATACTTGGGGGGCAACCCCCTGGGAAAGTAAGACGTTGCTAGTTCTAAAAGCAGTTTAAGGAAATCCTTAGGCTGTTTTTATTTTTTTGTGTTGAATTAATTGATTTTAACATACAATTACACCAATTCTATTGCATTTAATTCTTCTCTATAGTAAACTCTTTTTTAATATACTAAATAGGAGATGCTATGACTACTACAAATGAACTCAATAATATCCGTACTTATAAAATTTATTCGATATTCAATAATCTCTTAATTCTTGGTCCTATTATTACTTTATTCTATTTAGCAAAAGGATTGTCATTTTTTCAAATATTCATGTTAACATCGGTTGCGTCGATCACAACTGTTTTATTTGAAGTACCAACAGGTGCAGTGAGTGATAGATTCAGCAGAAAATATAGTTTGGCTATTGGTAGTGTACTATGTGGCATTAGTTTGTTAATATTTATATATGGTCCTACTTTTTTCTATATGATTTTAGCAGAAGTAATATTTTCAATTGGTATGACTTTTCGGTCAGGAACCGAACAAGCTATATTATATGATTCACTTAAAAACAACGATTTGGTACATCAATATACTAAAATAGAAGGACAAGCGAGATCTTATGCTTTTTATGCTCAGGCAATAGGTTCTTTATTAGCAGGATTTTTATTTGAGATAAATATGTCACTACCATTTTTTATTTCAGTAGGTTTTATGTTTGTAGCTGCAACGATAGCGTGTTTTTTTGTTGAACCATTAGTTGAGAAGAAGAGCAAAGCTGAAAATTATCTACTACAAGTAAAAGAAAGTTTCCAATTTGCCTTCTCTAATAAAAAAATATTTAGCATCATCTTATTCAGTGTGACATTTATGCTGTTCTATAGAGTTGGATTTAATTATTTTCAACCTTATATGCAATCTGTTGGCATAAAAACTCGCTACTTTGGTCTAATATTTTTCTTCTTCAATATAGTAGCAGCATATGCTTCTAAACATACTCAAGAATTTATAAATTTAACTAAACCGAGGTCGATGATGGCTTTATGTCTGTTATTGGTTATTTCATTTATTATGTTAGGTCTTATAAAATTACCATTTGGTATTATTTTTCTGTTTCTTCAGCAATTTGCACGTGGTTATAGAATGCCAGTATTTCAAAAATATATCAACAAACACATTCCGTCTGATAAAAGAGCAACTATTTTATCTATACAAAGTTTTTCTCATTCCATTATAATTGCTATTTGTGCACCCTTATTTGGTTTATTGCTAGATAAAACAGATATATTTATGGCTCATTTTGTAATTGGTGTCAGTATGTTGCTACTTGTCTTGCTATCAAATGAATTTATGAAAAATTCAATAAAAAGTGGAATTGACAGAGGCACGAAAGTGAGTTAAAATATAGGTGCAATTTAAAGTCAGTATTTTACCGTAGGGGTATTATGCTATTTGCAGTAACCCGGAGGAAATAATCTTGGATCTGTTCGATCAGAAGAAGGAAAACAAATCACTTACCTCACTAATTTTTGATAAAATTAGAGAAGATATACTAATTGATAAATACATAGCAGGCGATAAAATTGTCGAAGCAAAACTTGCAGAAGAACTAGGTGTAAGTAGAACACCGGTTAGAGAAGCATTAAAGCAGTTAGAGTTAGATGGTTTAGTAGATAATATTCCAAATCGTGGTGTTGTTGTAAAGGGAATTTCAAATCAAGATATTCATGACATTTATACAATTCGTGTTGCAATAGAAGGTATAGCTGCAAGATGGGCTGTAGAAAGAATGGATGAAACAACAGTAGATGATTTAAAAGAAATTTATGATTTAATGGAATTTTATACATTTAAGGGTGATATAGATAAAATTTTTGAGCTGAATACAAAATTCCATGAAACAATTTATATGGCAACTAATAGTCGCTATTTAGAACAAGTCTTAAGAGACTTCCAACTGTTTATAAAAACAACAAGAAATAAATCACTTCAATGTGCAGGAAGATCAAAAAATGCACTGGAAGAACATAAAGCTATACTTGAAGGATTTATTGAAAAAGATGCTGAAAAAGCTTTTGAAGCAACCGTTAGACATATTGAGAGTTCTAGAAAGAATGCACAAAGTTTTAATAGTAGATAAGATTTTGGTAAGACTATCTTAGATAGTCTTATTATTTATATTTAGTACATTTTTGTACTCATACTTAGAATGGAGACTATAATGGAAATTAATTCAATTGTAAGTGAAATTAAAAGACTTAAAAAGGAAAAGAATGCAGTTATACTAGCTCATAACTATCAAATTCCTGAAATTCAGGATATAGCTGATATAGTAGGCGATTCTTTAAGATTAAGTCAAGAAGCTGCTAAGACGGATGCAGATATTATTGTTTTTTGTGGTGTTCACTTTATGGCTGAAAGTGCAAAAATATTGAGCCCAGATAAAAAAGTTTTATTACCAGCAATTGATGCAGGTTGTCCTATGGCCGATATGATTACAGCAGAAAGTTTAAGAGATTATAAAGATAAAAATCCTAATGCAACAGTTGTGTGTTATGTAAATTCTTCTGCTGAAGTAAAAGCTGAATGTGATGTATGCTGTACATCATCCAATGCTTTAAAAATCGTAGAGTCTTTAGATTCAGAACAAATTTTATTTGCACCGGATAAAAACTTAGGCAGTTATATCAATGATCAATTAAAAGACAAACAAATGGAATTATGGAATGGTTTTTGTATTACTCACGAACGTGTAAGAGAAGAAGAAATCAAATTGATTAAAAACAAAAAAGCAGGTGTTCAAGTTGTCGTACATCCTGAGTGTAATCCTTTAGTAGTTCAACATGCAGATTTTGTTGGTTCAACATCACAAATTTTAGAGCATATTAGAACGAGTGAAGATAAAGAATTTATCATTGGAACTGAAATGGGTATTCTTCATACTCTAAGAAAAGAAAATTTATATAAAAAGTTTACATTACTTTCACCAGCACTTATCTGTTATAATATGAAGAAAACAAGTTTAGAAGATGTTTATCATGTTTTAAAGACTGAGGAAAATGAAATAATTGTAGAAGAGTCGGTAAGACAAAAAGCATTTACATCTTTGAATCGTATGTTAGAACTATCAAAGGGGTAAAAAAATGGAACAATTACTATCAGAATATGATGTCGTAATCATTGGTTCTGGTATAGCTGGATTATATACAGCGTTAAAGTTGGATTCGAACAAATCCATTTTGGTGTTGTCAAAAGATCATATAAAAAATAGTAATACCAACTTAGCACAAGGTGGTATCGCTGTTACATTTAATAAAAATGATTTCGAAAGCCATATCAATGATACCTTAAAAACAGGTTATTATTATAACGATGAAGATCGTTTACGAATGATGGTAGAAGAAGGCGGAAAAAGTATTAACACCCTAATTGACTGGGGTGTTAATTTTGATTCTAATGATGATGGTACACTTCTTCTCACTAAAGAAGGTGGCCATTCTTTGAGGAGGATAATTCACTATAAAGATACAACTGGTGAGGAAATTATCAGAGGTATGTTAAACTCCGTCGCTTCTAGAAACAATATCACCTTGGTATCACATGTATTTGCCGTTGATCTTATTGTAACGGGAGAAGGAGTAGTAGGTATTAAAGTAGCTCAGGATCGTTGTATAAAGCCAATTTATGCGAATCAGGTTGTTATAGCGACTGGTGGCATTGGTGAACTCTATAAAAATACAACAAATGCTTCTATTGCTACAGGTGATGGCATCGCTATGGCTGTTAGAAGTGGTGTGAGTGTTAAGGATATGGAATTTGTTCAATTTCATCCAACGGCATTAAATGCTCCAGGCCATTCACATTTTTTAATATCAGAAGCTGTAAGAGGTGAAGGTGGTATTTTAAGAAATGAAACGGGTGATGCATTTATGAATGGTTATCATCCGCTTAAAGATCTTGCACCAAGAAGTGTTGTATCTAAAGCTATTTTTGAAGAAGCAAACAAACAAGGCAATGATAAGATCTATTTAGATGTTACTCATTTAGCTGAGGAGTATATTAAAAATAGATTTCCTAATATATACAATGAATGTTTAAGTCGTGGTATCGATATTGTGAATGAATGGATTCCAATTATACCTGTACAACATTATATGATGGGTGGTATAGAAACTGATGCGATAGGTAGAACCAATTTAGACGGTTTATATGCTTGTGGTGAGGTTGCTTGTACAGGCGTTCATGGCGCTAATAGAATGGCTAGCAATTCACTTCTTGAAGGAGCGGTATTTGCCTTTAGAGTTGCAGAAGATATCAATGCATCACATCGTAAAATAAAATCCTATGAGAAGAATTTATCTTATGTAAAAGACGAAAACAATATAAAAATTCATGCTTATAAAAATCAGTTACAAGAAATTATGAGTGACTATGTGTTTATATTT
>JABXKX010000428.1 GCA_013619035.1 Peptostreptococcaceae bacterium | reverse complement strand
ATACATTTATTTTCCATCGGAACAATGGATTTAAAGTTGATTTCAGGTGACAAAATCAACCGCAGGGAAACTTTCGGGTCAAATGCAGTATGATTTTATAATCATGCTCACACACAAATCAGAACCTCAATGAAAGAAAAAACACAACCGATTGGAAGTCCGATTGTGTAATGTTATTAATTCTTCTCTTGAATAGATTGATGTATGGAGCAATATTTAAGCCACAGTCTTATCAATTCTATTAAAAATATATTGTCAGTATTAACTCACTATATAGTGATCTGCTTGTGCAGACCATAACTCAAAATACTTACCATTTTTATCATCCACTAATGCATCATGGTTACCAAATTGAACAACTTTCCCTTTATCAAACACAGCAATATTATGACAAAACTTACAAGAAGATAATCTATGAGAAATGAATACAGCTGTTTTATCAGCTACTAAGGTATTAAACTTTGTATAAACCTCATATTCAGCTATCGGATCTAAAGCTGCTGTTGGTTCATCTAAGACAACGAACGGTGAATTTTTATATAAAGCTCTTGCTATAGCTAACTTCTGTTTTTCTCCACCTGAGAAATCACGACCGTTTTCTTCATAATTTTTCCCTATTGAAACATCTAATTTTCCATCTAATTCTTTTACTATATTACTTAAACCTGCATTTTTTAGGGACTCTACTAATTCATTTTCTAAAACATTGTCATTAAAAGCAACATTCTTATCCATACCAAATGAGAATAGTTTGAAATCTTGGAACACAACAGCAAACATATCTATATACTCATCAAAATCATATTCATTGATATCGATGCCATTAAGTGTAATCTTGCCTTTTGTTGGTTCGTATAGTCTACATAACAACTTGATCATTGTTGTCTTTCCTGCACCATTCATACCAACTACTGCTAGTCTTTCACCAGGTGTGATTGTTAAATTCAAGTTTTCTAGTACCAGACTCTCCGATGCTGGATACTTAAATGATACATTTTCAAACTTAATCACATAGTTTTCATCTACATCGATTTTTTTCTTACCCGATTCTTTTGCCTCAGGTAAGTTAAAGAATTCAATACTATATTTAAAGTGCTCACAAGCAGCTTTTAACATGTTGTATTGGGTCAGAAAACTTCCAACTGAATCATACAATCTCATAATCGCATTAATCTGTATGAATATTGCACCAACTGTAATAGCACCTACATAAGCTTTTAGAATGATAAATATATAAATGGCTACCAACATCATCACATTCACAATATTTAACAAAGAATAATTTTTAATATTAGGTTTTACGAAAAACTCATCACATTCGTAATAATTACCTTCAATGAATTTTTTCATTTTACTATGAATCAGATTTTGGGCGTTGTATAATCTGATGTCTTTACCATTTTCGTAATTGTTACTCATATGGAAAAATAGATAGCCAAATATTCTGTTACCTCCAACTTGCCCTTTCATGTCGTTGGCAGCTGTTTCGCCTAGTTTACCTTGTAACACGCTGTACAAGTACAAACCAATTAGTACGATAACCACCAAAGCAGCAAAAGCAAGTGGTGATTGAATAAATGCCATCTCACCTGATACAACTACCCCCCTAGCACTTGTAAACATTGTGAGTATTAAAGAGACTGCAATTAGGATTTCAATAACTGCTAATGTGCCCTTTTGTAGGTATTCAGCAATATTCCAGATCGCCATGGAACTGCTACTTGCACCTTCTATTTGATGAAGCAGGTCCATGGTTTCTTTTCTTTCAATATACTCATAAGACATTTTCATACTCTTTTTAGAGAGTTCAAAATAATACTGATTGATCAGCATTTTAGATTCGTCATTGTATCTTTTGGTGAAATAACTCGAAATGATATGGGTTACAAACATAAATCCTACCAATAGAAATGCCAAAGTTAAAAGTGTATTCAAGTTTTTGTCACCTAATAGTTCATCTAGAATTCTTGCTGATAAGATGATCGGAATAAACGGTCTAACCGCCTGTAATATAGCATTTCCAAACAACACTCTTATATAAGGTTTTCTGATTTCTCTTAGTTTCTTAATTGCCTGTGCAACAGAGGATACATTTAACTTGTTCTTGTTTTTCATGAGACCACCTCTGTTTCTTCTGTATAGTAGTGACTTTGAATCAAAAACATTTCTGCGTATTTACCACCTAAAGCCATTAACTCCTGATGAGTACCTTGTTCAATGATTTGTCCATCATCTAATAATAAGACTTCATCACAAAACTTTGTACTTGATAGTCGATGTGAAATGTATATAGACGTTTTGTCTCTGGTCATCTCATGGTACTTATCATATAACTCAGATTCAGCAATTGGATCTAAGGCAGATGACGGTTCGTCTAATATAAGCACTGGTGCATCTTTGTACAGTGCACGAGCCAAGATCAGCTTTTGTCTTTCACCACCAGATAATTCAGTACCATCACTATCCAAATACTTCTCTACACTTGTAAATTTACCATTTTTAAGGCTTTTCACTTTTTCTTCTAAGCCAGCCAACTTAATCACTTTATCAACCTTTTCCTGATCTGTATCCTCAGTTGCCTGCATCGATACATTAACATCCACGCCATATGCAAGCACCAAAGCATCCTGGAAGGCTACGGAAAACTGTTTGTAGTACTGGTGGTTATCAATGTCTTTAGAGTCGATACCATTTAAAAGCACTTGACCACTATCAGGTTCTATCAAATTTAAGATTAGTTTGATCAGTGTGGTTTTACCTGCACCATTAACACCCACTAGTGCTATCTTTTTTCCTGCTTCTATTTTTAAATTAAAGTTTTTGTAAATTGTATGATCATCATACGAAAAACAAACATCTTTTAGTTCAATTGAAATTGGCGTTTTGATTGTTTGATCTGCTAATCTGTTTTTCATATTATCATCTGCTTTATTCATAAAGATTCTAAAATCTGAAACCATTAAGGAATCTGCATTAAGAATAATCACGTTGTTAACAAAACTACTGACCCATACAGAAAACCCTGTTATGGAACCTATATATAAAACAAATTGAGACACTGATAAAGAATCATTCAATACAAGATATATCAAGTAAACATATGCAAAACCATCTCTTAAAAACGCAATCAAGCCGTCTACTATGCTACTCCTAAAAGCTTTAGATGATATTTTACCTTCTAATCGATATTCCTCTTTGATAAGGCTATTACCAATGCCTACTAACCAATCATACATACCATACATTCTGATGTCTTTTGCATATTTCACATCTCTTGTTGCCTCTCGTACATATCGTGATTTCTTTTCGATATTACTAACTTCGTCTTTACATTGTTGTCTGTAAATGTTGACTTTGCTTCCAACATAATAACTAATAACACCACAACCGATAAGACCTAAAATAATGAATGGATTTAAAGCCCTCAGTATCAAGATATAAACCACTGCACCAATTAAATTCGCACTACAATGCACAATCTTATGACACATATCTTGGATACCAGTGTTACCTCTGTTAGCAGCTCTTCTTGCTTTTTGAACTTCTAATTGACCTTGTTCAGATGATAAGTATTTATACTGAACATGAAGTGAAGCCAAAGCCATCTCAGAACTTAATTTCATACTTCGAAAATATGCAATTTTTCTTGGAAAATAACCATCAGCAAAGCTTCTTAGCTGTCCCACAATTAGAGAAGCTACTCCAAAATAGAATATCAACGTCAGCAATTCTTTAACTGGACGACTCTCCTCAAAGTATTGGATAATAAACTTAGGCATGTAAACGACGATAATTGGTTGTGCCACCATCGAAAACATCAGAGCAATCATTGCAAATATAAGCAATCTGTCAACTCGCCAGATATTTCTGAATATAAATACGACATTGCTCATCAAACCATATTTGGATTTGTTCATAAAAATAAGTCCCCCCTTTATAACATTTGTAACTATTACTAAATTATATTACATAATCTTCACAAGCAGTAACATATTTCAAATATTCTTATTTAAAAACACCAAGGATTTAATCCTTGGTGTATATATTTAACCCTTATACATTTCTATATATGATTTTCTTTCTTCATCATTTTCAAATGATTCAAAGTAATCCAATAAACTAATACCAAACTCCCTATAGGCATTGCCTACTGCAGTAATGACATTTTTATCAACAACAACTCTTTCTTTGATATAATTCTCCTTTGGGAACGAGTCTTTCATTTTATTTCTTGATTCTTCATCTATTGATGTCGTGTACTTATGATCATGAAGAATACCAGCCTTTGCTAAGAATTCTGGTGCTGCACAGATTGCAGCAATTAGCTTCTTATCGGAATATAGTTTATTGATCAAGTCAATAAATTCTTCTCTACATTCACGTTCCCAGCCTCCAGGTATAATTAAACCATCTACATCATCCAATTCTAGAGCTTCCTTTACAGTCATCTTAGGAATAAACTGCATTTGAGATAATCCTTCATATATAATTTTCTCATAACCAATTCCTATTAC
>JABXKX010000247.1 GCA_013619035.1 Peptostreptococcaceae bacterium | reverse complement strand
GTCCAAACACATAACCGGACGTCGAATTAATTATTAACCAAGTTACAAACGCACCCAAACTACTTACAAAAGCCATTCCTAGTACAGGATTAATTTTGTCAGCAATCTTTCCTAATTTAGGTGCTAATAATAAAGAGATAATTTGAAATATAATACTGAATAATTGCTTGATGTAGTAAAGTGTGACAACTACCGGAAACTGCTGCTGTCATTATCATTTCAGCAAGAGAAAGTGATTTGGATAAGTTAGAGGTTTAGATGCTGATGATTACATGACGAAACCTTTTAGTCCATCAGAATTAGTTGCAAGAGTGAAATCTCCTCAAAAAAGATACAAGAGAATTAAAGGGGAAGATAACCATAAGAACGTCTTAGAATTTAATGACCTTTTAATAGATAAAGACTTAAGACGGGTATATATTTTAGATAAAGAAGTCACATTCACTTCAATGGAGTTTAATCTTTTATACTTCTTAGCTTCAAATCCAAATATTATGTTTAGCAAAGATAGACTCTTCAGAAAATTATGGGATGAAGCTGACTTTGATGATATTGATACAGTGGCAGTTCATCTACAGAAACTAAGAAAAAGATTACTCAAATCAAAAGTTCATTGGAACACTTTGGGACAGTGTAGTGGTTATCGCTTTAATATAAACAATTAGGAGTGTTTCATAGCACCTTTAATAGATTGAAAAGGTCGAAAGAGTTTTGTTGAAAAGTTGACAAATAAAAGGCTTTTTTAAGACTGTTTTGATTAATAGCTTTGATGAATAAGTGTCAAAGCCACGAGTGCGAGACAGTCAATTTATGGCTGAATAAACCTGTATACGGCTAAACAAACCCGAAATTGGCTAAATGAACATTTTAAATGGTAACTAAAACATTATGTGATATTATAGTTGTAGTAGTATAGTTATGTCATATGGGAAATTATGAACCGGAGGGATTATTTGGACGCTTTTCCTCTTGGTGAGTTAGCAGCGTAACCGACCGTTTTTGAGGTCGGTTTTTTTGTATCTAAGATTCTCTTTTATATAAAGATTTTTTGTGTTTTGTAAGAAAATACTTAAGTGGCCTTTTGTAATTATATTCAGGGCGTAATAGGAAAAGATACATATTGTTTGTAAAGGTCTGGTAAAGATAATGATTTGAACGAGGAGGTAAATCAAATGAAAGTAAGAAAAATCGGAAGCATTCTATTGGCTTTTATTATGGTTCTGACAATATGGGGAGTTAATCCTTTAACGACGGTTGAAGCAGCAACATTTAAAGACGATATTTTTATTGAGGAAATTGAAGTTAGCAGTGAGAATGATTTGAGTGATGTGAGCATTGATGGAACACTTCAGATGATTGCATCAGTTAGTCCTAAAAATGCAACGTTAAAATCTATATCGTGGAGTGTAGAGAATGGATCTGGAAAAGCCACAATAGATTCATCTGGTTTATTAACGGGGATTGATGATGGATTAGTCACAGTCGTCGCTACAGCAGATGACGGTTCCGGAGTAGAGGGCAGGAAGATAATTGGTGTAACAGAAGCGATAACAAATGTCTCAAGCATTGAAGTGACAGGGATCAACAATGCAAATCTTGTGATGATCAACGAAACATTGCAGATGATTGCGAAAATAGATCCTGAAGAGGCTACTAATAAAGATGTGACATGGTCTGTATTGGACAAAACGGGAGCGGCGAAAATCGATCAGTCAGGATTGCTGAAAGGAAAAAAACCAGGTACAGTAACTGTTACTGCAACGGCCAATGATGGATCTGGTGTAAGTGGATCAATTGACATGATTGTTTGGGATGCACCTATTCCTTTTGTTCTTGTTTTTAGAGATCAGAATTTCTTATGTGGAGGCGAGTGGCAGAGTGAGTCTATAGTAAGTATTGACATCAATCATGACCTTACTGTTGAGAAATTCAATGTTACTGCAGATTCGGAGGGTAATTTTTGCTTGTGGGATGTAGAATATTCAATAGTGACGGGAGACCGGATTGTTATTTCTGATGGTATTGTTACCAAAGAGTTCATCGTGGGAGACCTAGAGATAACCAATGTAAATTACACCGAAAAGTACATTGTGGGAACGGCCATGCCAGGTAGTACACTTGAGTACAGGACGACTTTCACGGGGATCTATAAGAAAAGTATTGTCGTAGACGATAGCGGAACTTGGATGATAGATTTGTCAAAAGAGGAAGTGCTTCCAGGCTTTACAATATGGCTATCACAACTTGATTATGATAAAAATGTAACACGTATTCAATGGAATGCACCCAATCCATGTATAGAAGTTTATAGAAATCACAACGTCATAGGTGGGGGCGAGTGGGCGTATGAGCCTTTGGTCAATATTGAAATATTCAATGGAGATGAATCTGTTTTCAGTGGTAGCATAATACCAAATGCAGATGGATATTTTAATTTAAGGGAATTCGGGTATTCACTAGTAATAGGAGACCGGATTGTTGTTTCTGATAGCTTTGTTACTAAAGAGCTCATAGTGGGAGACTTAATGATAGTCGAGCCCGATTATGCTGATGAGGATATTCAAGTAACGGCCATGCCAGGTAGTACACTTGCATATTGGACAAATCGTGAGGATTCATATACACAAGGTATTGTTGTAGATTCTAGTGGAACTTGTACGATTGATTTACTAGAAGAAGCATGTGTTCCAGGATTTGAAATATGGATATCACAAGGTGATGAAGATGGAGATAGCACATTGGTGGAATGGCGTGCGCCTGAACCAAAAATCAGTGCAAGTCGAGAGAATGGCGATATTTATGGCGAAGAGTGGGGGGGCGAGTCTCCAGTCAGCATCGAAATATTCAAAGGAGATGAATCTGTTTTCGAGGGTACTTTAACGATAGATGCAGAAGGGAATTTTCAGTTATGGGACTTCGGATATTTAATAGTGATGGGAGATGAGATTGTTGTTTCTGGTAGTAATGTTACCAAAGAGCTTATAGTGGGAGAAATAGAGATAAGCAATGTGAATTACACAGAAGGGTACATTGAGGGAACAGCCAAGCCGGAGAGTAGACTTGGGTATTGGACTGATCGAGAGGGATCTTTTACAGAAGGTATTGTCGCAGACTCTAACGGAGATTGGATGATTTATTTGCCAGATGAAGAATTGGTTCCCGGCTTTACGATAGAAGTGTTACAATTTGATGAAGATGGAGATAAAACTTGCGATGGTTGGAGACCCAATATAAGAGTTTTTAGAGATTACAACATCATAAATGTAGAAGGATGGGTAAGTTATTCTACGGTCTTAATCGACATCTACCATGGAAATGCTTCTGAACCTTTTTTCAGTTATCAAGTCACAACAGATGCGAGAGGATCATTTATGGGCCTAAGGGATTTAGGTTATTCGCTGGTAGCGGAAGATAGGATAGTTGTTTCCTACGGTGATGCATTTAAAGAGCATATAGTAGGTGATTTAGCGATAAGCGATGTGAACTTTGATGATGGTTCTATTCAGGTAACAGGGACTCCAGGCAGCAAGTTTGACTATCAGACTATTAGTGAGAATGCAGAAGATGTTGTCTTAGACGATAACGGAACTTGGACGATATATCTGTCCGTAGGAGACTTGATTTCCGGATTTTGGATAGAAGTGTCACAATCGGATGATGATGGTGATCTATCAGTTGATAGGTGGGAGATAGCCTATCCAAGTATAACGGTTTTTAAAGAGTTCAACAAAATAGATGGTCACAATTGGCTGAGTGACTCTATAGTCAACATCGAGATCTACGATGATACACTTACACATATTATCAGCAAAACCCTTACGACAGATATTAATGGAAATTTTGGACTGGGAAATTCAGCTGATTTGGTGGTAGTAGGTAACAAGATTGTCGTTTCTGATAAAATTTCATCTAGAGAGCATATAGTAGGTGATCTAGTGATAACCGAGGTGAAAGTCACTACAAAATATATTTATGGAACGGTAACACCTGGCTCCACACTGGAATATTCGACTAGTAGCGATGAGTTTAATTCAGACAGTATTGTTGTTGATATTGAGGGGAATTGGAATATTTATTTGTCAGGTGAAATACTCATACCCGGCTTTTCTGTGGTAGTGTCACAATTTGATGTTGATAGAGATAGAACGTGCGTTAAATGGGAGATGCCTAATCCAGAATAGTAGTTATTAGAGATGATAATAAGATACATGGAAAGAGTGGATGAGTGACTCTGAAGTCCATGTTAAAATCTACCAAGATGGTTTAGATATTCCTGTTTTCAACGATACACTTACGGCATATGCGGATGGAAATTTTGACATAATTATTTCCGATTATTCGATAGTAGCAGGAGATGGTGATAGAACAAGTGATCAATTTGAGATGAGTGAGTAGTTGACAAATTATATCTGCGGTTCATATGTGAGTGAAAGACAGTGGTATTTATTATGAAATAAGATAGAAGTCTTTATTAAGGGCTTCTATTTGATTTGGTTTTTTGTTATGCAAATATAAGAGG
>JABXKX010000139.1 GCA_013619035.1 Peptostreptococcaceae bacterium | reverse complement strand
ATGTATAGAATTAGCTTCTAGTAAATCTTCTTCTTTAATAATACTTGGAATAACTGTGTTAACAGCTGGTCCAAACAAAGTACTTATAAGTGATAAAATAATTGCAATTGAATAGATTGACCATAGGGGTAATTCTCCTAACTGAAGATACAATACACCTAATAGTGTGACGACTATGCCACTTAATATATCCAACCGTATAATAATTTTTTTCCGATCAAACCAGTCCACTAACACGCCCGCAAATGGCCCTAGTATCAATCTTGGTATGGCTGACACAATCAATATACTTGCAAATAGAGTTGTTGACTCATAAGTTGCCAGTACATAAAGCGACAAAGCAAATGTCTGCATCAAATTGCCCATTTGTGAGACCATATTACCTTGCATCAATAATAAAAAGTTCCGATCTTTGAATAACTTGTACCTCATAATAAACCTCCTATAAAATATTTTTCCCGACAAAACAATTTTATAGTATAGATATAAGTATCATCTTAAAAAATTATTAGAACTACATTAGAAAAGCTGGATTGCGTAGTTACTCTAATTCCAAGTATGAATTTAGAGCGAGATATACAATCTAGTTCTCGGGATCTAAGACAATCCATTAGTGTTTTAGCATTATTATCTTTTTCCCAAATCGGATAGGAGGAGAGATTGAATAATCCCTCCGACCTTCCACAGCACCGTACGTACGGGTCTCGTATACGGCGCTTCCTAAGTTTGCACACGAACAGATTTGTAATAATCAGAAAAGAAGATGTAACCTGACTTTCTTAGTCGGTCATCTGTTATAGAACAGTTTAGAATTTGGCTACCGGCAACTGCCCAGTAGCCTTTTCTTGTATTTGCGTACTTAATTGCATTTGAGTGATTATAACCAAGTTGTTTTAACCTTCTATACCTGGTTTTGACTTTCTTCCATCTCTTCCAGATGAACATCCTCAGCCTCCTGCGAAGCCACTCATCGACGTTTTTCAAAATCGACTTCATATCAGCTAACTTAAAGAAATTAACCCAACCAACAACAAATTGTTTTAGTTTGAGTTTTAAAGCTCCGTAGCTTATACCATTGCTTCTTAGGGTAATTTCTCTGATTCTGTTTTTCATTTTAACAACACTTTTCCCATGAACTCTTAATTTCATTCCATTCTTTGATGGATAGAATCCATAACCGAGGAATTTAATACGACCAATATAGGACACTGAGGTCTTTTCCTTGTTCACCCGAAGTTTTAATTTTTCTTCGATGAAGGGCAAGATATGGTCCAAGATTCTTTGTGCACTTCGTTTGCTTTTAGCAAATAGTTGTACATCATCAGCATAACGCACAAATGGAATGCCACGTCGTTCTAATTCCTTATCCAGTTCATTTAGCATGACGTTACTACAAAGCGGGCTTAAATTCCCACCTTGGGCTAAACCAATTTCTGTGTCTTCAAACCTTTTGTCAACTATTGCGCCCGCTCTCAAGTATTTGTGAATCAATGAGATGACTCTTCCATCTTTAATGGTTCTCGAAAGGATTTCTACCATCTTCGATTGACTCACGGTGTCAAAGAACTTCTCCAAATCCATGTCTACAACGTAAGTGTATCCTTCATTGGCGTATTCCTTACACTTCTTGAGTGCATCATGAGCACTCCGTTTCGGTCTGAAACCATAGCTTGTTTCGCTAAATTTCGGTTCAAAGATTGGTGACAAAACCTGCTGAATAGCTTGTTGTACAACTCTGTCTACTACAGTTGGGATTCCCAACTGTCTTTTCTGTCCATTGTCCTTTGGTATTTCTACACGTAGGACTGGTTTTGGTCGGTATTTACCTTCCAATATGTTCTTTCGTAACTCATTCCCATTGTCTTTCAAATATTGTAGAAGATGCTCTACTTCCATTTTATCAACTCCGTGAGACCCCTTTTTCTTTTTCACCTGTTTGTAGGCTTTATTAAGATTTGAGGAATCTAGAATTTGTTCTAAAAGACCATTTACATTTCTGTCGACATTGACGATGTTATTTTCAGTTATCCTTTTATCAGTCGGCACTCTGTCATACCCTTCACGTTCCGCGCTATTTCTTTGACAGTAGTCATCAGCATTATGATGTTTTCTGCTTTCTTCATTCCTGATTTCGGTAACATTCATTTACTTTCATCTCCTTAGGTTCAACCCTTCATGATTTAGTCGACCAAATCACTAATATGGTATCGGCTGACTTCTCATGATAAATCTTGTTTCAACCAGGCTTCTTAAAAAAAAAAATATCGCCTGTCCATGAGACCTCCCCGGGTAAGACTATAATCTTTCACTCCATCTATCTGCCATATTTACGCTGTTGGTTCTGAGTAGTTATGGGACTTTAGTTTGTATTGCAACCTTATCCACCAACTCGCGCCTGATATGATTTCTGTTCGTCAGACCAGAGTTTTGCCGCCGGCTTCCTTCAGATTCTTCGTCACCGAAGACACCCTTGCCTTAAGCTATACACTTCCCACTACTAGGGTGTGTTAGGGACTTTCACCCGTAAGATTATACCCATGCCGGGCACACAATAAAAAAGGTTAACAGACTTTTATGCCTGATAACCTTTATATATCTATTTTTTTGCCCATGGACATTGATGCCCATCAACCGCAAATTTACATCGTGGTTTACACTGATAACACCGATTAATCGGATTTTGAGTTAATGCTTTTGCTGACCATTTAGGATCTGCTAATAATCCTCTGCCGATAGCAACCATATCGGTATAATCCTTTTCAATTAGCTCTATCGCCAATTCCGGATCTAATATACCAAATACAGATACAACGGGTTTCTGAGTGTGTTGTTTCATTTGATAACCGAGATACGTAATAAAAGATGCAGGATAATTATTAGGAACTTCAAAAGGTTTGATTCCAATACCAGCTGAAACATTAAACATATCCACACCAGCATCATCTAACAATTTAATCATCTGAATATCTTCTTCAAAGCTTGGATCATTAACACCATAACGATAGCCAATAATAAATTCTTTTGAAGTTGCTTCTCTAATAAGCTTTACAATCTCAAGAGATAATTTTACTCTGTTTTCAACCGATCCACCATAATGATCTGTACGATTATTAACCGTTTTTGCTGTGAATTGGCTTAAGAGATAACCATGAGCTCCATGTACTTCTATACCATCCAGTCCAGCTTTAAATGCTCTAACAGCTGCTTTTACAAAACTAGTTTTCACATCTTCAATTTGATCTAATGTCATTTCAAGAACTGCCTTCTCATCAACTTCATGAACACTTGAAGAAATGACGGTTTGACCAATGGACTTAGATCCTGCATGTACAATTTGAACAATAACAACGGCATCATTTTGATGACATCTCTTCGCAATTCTTTTGTATTGTGGTATATGTTCATCTGCCCAGATGCCTAGTTCACTTTCAACAATTCGACCAGAAGGTTCAATTGCTGCCGCTTCAATGACAATTAATCCAGTTTCTGCATCACTTCTTTTACCATAGTGTTCTGCCCTAGAAACTGTTTCAAAACCATTTTCATCAGCCCAATTAAAACAGACAAGTGGTGGCATAACAATTCTATTTTTGACCATGGTTGTATTTATCTTTATCGGTGATTCTAATCTATTCATAAATTCTCCTTACTATATTTCGCTACACTAAGTTTATCATGAAATCAAAAAAAATACACACCAAGTGTGTATTAACAGCTACTGCCACCATGAGCAGTTGATACAACAAATCCTTTTCTAAAGAAATTTGCTACATAGTCAACATTAAAACTTCCAAACTGATTCAGAATATCTTCATTAACAACAAATTTAATACCATCTAATTCTTCTAAGTGATCTCCCTCTAATTGTTCATCCAGAACAATACCAAATACTGGGCCACCTCATCCAAAGCCATTTATCATAACTCTAAATGCACGATCAGGATTAACATAACGATTTTTAAGTTGTTCTAATGCTTCTTTTGCTACTTTTATTTTCATAGTCACCTCCACCCCCCGCGTTGGGGTCTGTTATATCATATAAAATTCTGAATAATTTGTCAAGTGCGAAAGTTATACACATTTGTCCACATTATTTTGTGGATAAAAAAAACTGCTCCTCTTCCTAGAATTTCAACGTTCTTTAGGATATAATTAATCATGATGTTTTTTTTATCCACAGAAAGGTGTTATTATGGCTTGGAAAAGTAGAGGAGTTCGCGGCTCCACTTTAGAAGATTTAATTGTATTTACAAATGATTATTATCATAAAAGAGGGCTTGCTAGAATAGACAAAGTCCCTATCCCAATAAAAATAGTAGAACAAGGTAAAGATGGTATCATCAATAAGGCATTCTTTGAAAAGAAATCTACTGTAGACTTCATTGGATTTGTTCAAGGATCAACTGTTGTTTTTGATGCAAAAGAAACAGCACTTAATAATTTGCCTTTTAAAAATATACACCCCCATCAAGTAGAATATATGAAAGATGTAACATTTCATCTGTCTCTTATACACATCTGACGC
>JABXKX010000509.1 GCA_013619035.1 Peptostreptococcaceae bacterium | reverse complement strand
AAAGTTTTACTCGGTGGCGCTGAAGAATGACCTCCAGAACTTGTACCTGTAATTTCTACATCCAAATAACCCTTTTCACCAATACCTACTAAAGCTGTTTGTTTATGAACGCCTGGGAATACATCTTTTAAAACAACACCCCCTTCATCAATAACCAAATACGGCTTAATATCTCTTCTTTTAAGGGTTGCCACTATTTCAGGTGTTGATGGTCCACTCGTTTCTTCATCTCCTGTAAAAGAGAAATAAACATCCTGTTCTGGTATAAATCCCTCTGTCATCAATTGTTCAGCTGATTCTAAAATCCCTAAAAGAGTTACTTTTGTATCGATAGTACCTCTTCCCCAAATAACACCATCTTCAACTAAACCCGAAAACGGATCTTTATCCCAATTAGTAGCATCAGCAGGGACAACATCATAATGTGACATTAATACTGTAACTTGCCTGTTATCTTTACCTTTCCACCGATATAAAATGCCCGTAGGACCTATCAATTCTTTATGACACGTTGAAGTGACAACAGGATACAACTCGTCCAACTTATTTTGAAACGTTTTAAAAACTGCCATGTCCATCTCATCTGTATCAATTGATGACACCGTTTTAAGTTGAATTAACTCCGAAAAATGCTCAACCACTTCTTTTTCATTTATTTTTGCATTTTCTGTACTCACTTTTATCACTTTTTTGGGTTGAAAAAGAACGGTTCGAACTAAAATCACACCTAAAAGCAAACCAAATAAAATCAAATAAATCATAACACACCTCTCTTATACATAATTCTTGCACTGATAATGGCAATAATCGCACCGACAGGTACAAATAAAGATACAGCAGATGCAAGCGAAGGGAAAACAGAGAAAATAACGATCATAAAAATCATAGGTATCGCAGCAATCTTTGCGTTTTTGCTGACATATACAACTGCCAATCCACCAAATAGTGCCGGCAAAATATTATCAAATGCAGGTTTTAACACTTCTGAATTTAATATTGGAGTCAGCGGTGTCATCAAAAGAACACCTACTGCGATAATAATAATTGTTACTATTGAACTCGTTGCAATTGCAACGGTCGAAATGATTTCACCCTCTTTTGTACCTTGTTTATAACCTGAATTCTCTAATGCCATTAATGTACATGGTACTTTTAAATTCGTTAAGTTGCCCGTTACAAATCCTAAATAAGATCCACCAGTACCTAACATTGGTGTAAAAGTAACTATTTCAATTATTGCAACAGTCCAAAATATTGGCGCTACACCTAGAAGTCCTTTTAAGATATTAGACACGCTAGGAAAAGCTTGATAATACAAACTAATAACAATTGGGACACAAATCATAAATACAAATGTGGTTAACATCCAGATCCGTCCATAATGATGTGTTTTTTCTATATATTGATCTTTCATTTTATCCCCCTATCACTGATGTAATATAAATGGAAAACGCCATACCACTTAACATTGAAATCGGTAAAGCATAATCTTTTAAACTTTTAATGCCTAAATGATTAATCAGCATACCGTTTATAACCATTACTAGGGCTGAAAACATCATGACAAACACACTTATAAAGCCAGTAATTCCTAACGATACATCTTTAAATACAACACCTAGAAATGCACTTATCATGCCTAGAAAAATCGCGGTCATAAAATGTTCACTCCAAATTGGATCATGTTCTTTTAAGACCGACATTCCACCTTGTAACTTTTTAAGAAACAGTGGGATAAGAAGCATACTTGGAATAATACCAAGTGTCATAACCCATACAATCGTGATATACGTTTCTGCAGATCCAATTGCATCTGCAATTGAAATTCCTACTGAAGAGGCAGCTGAAGCTGCTGCAGTTAATTCGTATGTAATAGCGCCTAATATGGATAATCTTAACCATGGCAAAGGTAATCCTAAAAACTTAGACAATGATATTACGCCTAAAAGAATGGCTATAGCAGGCGCTATCGTAAAAACAATACTCGATTTGATGGTTTTCTTTAAAATTTGTTTATCCATGTTCATTTTCTTACCTTCATTTAATGCTCTTATTAAAAAAAATGTAGATTGTATTAATACAAACACTATAAATATGCCTGCAACTAAATACAAAAAAGTACTATTTAAGTTAAACGTCATTTTCGCCTCCAATCCATACGTCTTCTATCATGCCAAACGTTTCATTGATAACTGATATAGCTTCTATAATATTCTTTTTTAAAACCAACTCTTCAATCCGTAAAAATTGATTTCTAATTTCAGTATTTTCAAGAATACTGTCTGTAACATTCAATATACCAACTTCAAATTCATTTAGTAACAAGACATTGACAATGTTGTTTGTCTGCAAAGCATAGTCTATTAAAAAATCAAAATAATCTCTTCTTTGAGTAAATTCTATATGATTATGCTGTTTATCTATTGTCTTAAAATGACCAACCAACGATATTAAGTTATCTCGGATAAACATCAACATATCGTGATTCAGTTTTCTAGATATACCATCTTTATTTTTTGAAATAATATGCTCAAGTAAACTTAATTTTCCGCTCTTTTTATAATCTTGTACCACAACACCTTTTCTTGGGCGAATTTTTACCAAACCCTTGTCTTCTAGTCGAATAATCGCACGATGTACAATCGGTCTACTGCATTTATATATTTCAGCTAACTCTCGTTCCGGTTCTAATTTGTCACCAGATTGATAAACGCCACTGAAAATTGCATCTACTAATTGTCTTTCTACATAATTTTCTTTGTCCATAAAACCTCCTGTGGTATTACCACAGTTATAGTTTATGTCATAATTTTATATAATACAATGAATTTTCTGAATATTCGAAATAAAAAAAGCGCTATGAGTGCACTTTAATATAATAACTTTTTTCTTTTATATCAATAAATCCAAACTTTTTATACAACTGATAAGCCTTCATTGTCGTTTCAGTACCAAGTGTTATGGTTTCATCACCTAGCATATACGCTCGATTCAAAACGGCTTTTAACAATTCAACACCATACCCTAAACCTTGATATTCCGGTAAAATACACATACAACTGATATGCCTGTTTAAATGACCATCTGGACAGATAAAAATAAAACCAATCGGTTTATCATCTTTTACGAAGACCAAAGAACAAGGATCTTCTACTGCTTTTTCATAATTTAAATACTTCCAAAATTCTTTTCTTTCAATCGAATTTTGAATTTGATAGAATTTAGCGTCGCCAGCTAAAAATGCTTTATGATATATAGCTTGTAAAACCTGCAAATCAAATTGATGAACATGAGTAAACTCATATTTCTCTTTATAACCAACTTTCAAAAGTTTTATCATGTCTTTATAGTTATAGGCAAAAGGCATCTCAATTTTTTTACTATCTAAATATTGACTATCACCAATTAGTTCAACTCTGTTATAGTTAGACTGCTCAAAAAAATTATAGCCTTCTTCTAATAGTTTTTCAGGGAAACTCCCAATAGGATAACCATTAAAGAACCATGGATTGAAGGCAATATTCCGGTCATATGGTAAAATGATTAGAAATCCACAAAAGTCTTCATCATGTACAACATAACTTTTTCCAATCAATGCTTGTTGGAGCCTATATTTCAGCCCTTCATCAATCAACATAAAGCCTTCTGGTAAATTGTCGTGATAACAAATAATTATTTTCTTAAGTATCAATTCATCTATTGTACTAATCATATTCACTCCTTAACTATAGATATCACTGTCATGAATCCTATCGCCCTATTAATAAAACGGCTTCTTTAAAACTGAAGTCACTATTCAACTCTTAATATCTACTTAAATGATACCCAAAGAGAAGGCTTGCAATCTGCAAGCCCTTTTCTTAATATGCAAGTATTTCTACTTAGAGTTTAGCTTAAACTATTGATATAACCTTATCACATGAGTTGCTAATTAGAAAGTGTGAAAGACACATTTCTTTACTAAATTACTTCTGCTGTAAATAGGTTGAAATAGTAATAATCAACTTCTAAATGTTGAGCCAATAAATCTACCAATTGACTAAGAAGAGACTGAACCAATGCTTCATCTACAACCTCGCTTTGAAGTGCTTCTGAAAGAGCAACATTTACCGATTGACGTTGTTCTTTAATTGCATTCACAGCTACTTGCTTTTCTGTTCTTAAAACATCTCTTTCATCTTTTAGAATTTCTCTTTCTTGTTTTTTTACCTCGATGAATGCTCTGACTTCTTCTCGGGTCATTTCACCAGCTTCAACTGCTGCTTTAATTAAATCTCTTTCCGCTTGGAATTCTGCTTTTTTAGACTCTAACCAGGCTTTTGCCATCTCGTGAAAAGACTGATGTTCCTCCATCAATGCAGTCAATTCATTTAACTGATCAGAATTATACTGTGCGAATAATTCCAATAATTTCGCAACTTGTTCCTCTCTAGAAGGCTTTTCTCTTACTCTTTCTTCTCTGCTTGGCCTTTCTAAATCTTGTGTTGTTTCCTCTGCAAATACCATAACCGAAGTTGAAAGAATCATTGTTACAACAACCATGAATG
>JABXKX010000588.1 GCA_013619035.1 Peptostreptococcaceae bacterium | reverse complement strand
CATCAACAGGTGGCTATTTTATCTGGACATAAAATATTGGTTCTTAAGATGATTCTATTAACATTCTTCCAATTAACATGTTATTTCCTTGTACCATATTGCCTCTATCGAGGATTTGGTTTAACCAATGTATCAATTGTAGATATTATTGCAGCAACAGCATTCGTGTTAATGGTCACTTCTTTCATACCGCTACCAGGAGGTTCTGGTGGTGCAGAAGGAGGATTCTACATCATATTTGGGATGTTCTTTATCGGAAAGTACATAGTACCCGCCATTTTAGTTTGGCGAATTATTACCTATTATATGTGGATGGTCATAGGAGGCGTTTGGATGCTTTCGTCGAATGTGAATTATGCTAGGAGTTGAAAAGATGAATATAGGGATTTTTACAGATGCATATTACCCACAGATAAATGGTGTGGTAATCTCAACACAAATACTAAAAGAAGAGTTAGAAAATTTAGGTCATAAGGTGACGGTGATAACTGTTTCGGACCCTAACATAGAGAACGAACAAGAGGGCGTATTAAGATTAAAAAGCATACCTTTTGCTGTACTTCCTAATTTCAGAGTTGGGCAAGTTTATAGTCATAAAATGATGAAAGCCATTAAAGCTTTAAATTTAGATATCATACATACACAAACAGAATTTTCATTGGGTATTTTTGCTAGAATTATTTCAAAACGACTTCATATACCAATTGTACATACTTATCATACGATGTACGAAGATTACACGCATTATTTTTCTCCAAAGAGAATGGAGAAAACGGCAAAAAGAATGACACAAAAATTAAGTTGTTTTTTATGCAAAACAGTAGACAGTGTCATTGTGCCTACCAAGAAAGTGGAAGATAAATTAATTGACTATGGGTTTAAAAAAGCCATTAATGTTATTCCTACTGGAGTAAATTTAAGACCCTTTGAACCGAGTCATTACTCTTTAAAAGATGTTCAAGAAACAAGAGAAGAATTAAACATAGATAAATCTAATAAAGTTATTCTATTTGTGGGTAGACTTGCCAAAGAAAAGTCTATAGATGTCTTATTGAATGCTATGCCAGATATTATAAAGAAGAATCCCAACACAATATTATTAATTGTGGGTGATGGTCCGGAAATGGACAATTTGAAAGCTTTAGCTGAAAATCTAAGATGTCAAAAGAATATTGTATTCGCTGGTAAAAAGCCATGGGCAACTATCGGGAAATACTATCAGGTCGCTACAGTATTTGTAAGTGCTTCTACATCTGAGACACAAGGACTTACGTATATTGAAGCAATGGCTGCTAAAAAACCTGTTATTGCAAAATATGACACTAATTTAGAAGAAACTATTAGCGATGGTATTACAGGGCGATTTTTCTTTGAAGATCAAGAATTAGCACCTTTATTAAATAATGTATTAAAAGATGAATTACTCTCAAGATACCTAGCTAAAAATGGTTATGATAGCGTAAAGAATGCTTCCTCAGTTGTTTTTGGAGAATCCGTTGAAGAAGTATATTACAATACTGTTAATGCAAAATACCATCAATTGTATGGTAAAGAATCAGTCATGTAATAAAACTCAAATGAATTTTCATAATTTCTAACACAATTTGCCCAAAATATGATAAAATAACTTTGGGCAATATTTTTTCATAGCAGATGTAAATCGTTAGTGGGAGGAATATTATGAAGAAAAAAGTAGATTTAGATTGGGGTTCTTTAGGCTTTTCTTATATCAAGACTGACTATAGATACATTTCACGTTTCAAAGATGGAAAATGGGATGATGGTCAACTTGTAGAAGATAACAATCTAGTAATCAGTGAAGCATCTACGGCTTTACATTATGGACAACAATGCTTTGAAGGTTTAAAAGCATACAGAACTAAAGATGGCGATATTCAATTATTTAGACCTGATCAAAATGCTAAAAGAATGATCGATTCTTGTAACAGAATTATGATGCCAGAGTTCCCAGTTGAACGTTTTATTGATGCTTGTATTCAAGTAGTAAAAGCAAACGAAGAATTTGTACCACCTTATGGTACAGGTGCAACACTTTATTTAAGACCTTTCTTAATTGGAGTGGGTGACAACCTTGGCGTTAGACCTGCACCAGAATTTATTTTCTCAATCTTTGCTGTACCAGTTGGGCCTTATTTTAAAGGTGGCATGGCGCCAGTTAATTTCATGATCTCTGATTTTGATAGAGCTGCACCATACGGAACAGGGGCTGCAAAAGTTGGTGGAAACTATGCTGCGAGTTTACTTGCACATGAAAAAGCAGTTAAAAGTGGTTACGCTGACTGTATCTATTTAGATCCAGCTACTCATTCTAATATAGAAGAAGTAGGAGCAGCAAACTTCTTTGGTATTACAAATAACAATGAATTTGTAACACCAAAATCACCATCTATCTTGCCAAGTATCACTAAATATTCTTTAATGCATATTGCTGAGAATTATTTAGACATGAATGTTGTAGAGAGAGACTGTCCAATAAATAATATTGGTGAGTTTGTTGAAGCAGGAGCATGTGGTACAGCTGCAGTAATTACACCAATTGGTGGCATTAAGTATAAAGATGACTTTACTG
Organism: Peptostreptococcaceae bacterium; assembly: GCA_013619035.1. Next base: position 1,961 of record JABXKX010000588.1, on the reverse strand, counting down.
TATTCCATAGTGAAACAGAAGTAGGTCCTGTAACTAAAAAGTTATATGATACTTTATGTGGTATTCAAGTTGGAGATGTTAAAGCACCTGAAGGATGGATTGTAAAAGTTAAGTAACACGTAAGCCTCACTATTGTGAGGCTTTATTTTTTTACATAATAAAGATATATACAACTAAAAAGACATCACTAGGATGTCTTTTGTTATTCCATTAATTATTCGCCAAATCCTTTTGAAGGTCTTTTGCGCCAAACTTTATATCTTGGTATATAGTCTTCTATAGTATCCCAAAATTCATCTCTGATCATTTCTGGATATACTTTATTTAAACTTTGAATTTCTTCTTTAGTAAAGTATCTGACATCTGATAAAACTTGATTGTCTTCATCGAATTCAGGGTCTTTACCCAAATTGAGTTGACCACCAATCATTTCACCTAAGAAATAGTTGGTACATCTTAAACCACAATTCGTCTTTTCTTCTAAGGTATAAAGTAAGTCTATTACAGAAATTTCAAGGTTGGTTTCTTCTTTAACTTCCCTAATAGCAGCATCCCAAGAGTACTCATTCTCTTCTAAGCCACCTCCAGGTAAGATCCAAAACTCTGTTCCTTCATTGGTAACTGTATGTCTTACTAATAATAATCTATTACGAGAATCCATAATAAAAACTCTAACGCCAATATGAGAAAATAAATGCTCCATAAAATCCTCCTTTTTACTATAGTACTCTTAATATTCGAACAATTCAAGCAAATAAATAAGCGATTTACATATTACATGTAAATCGCTTAAAATTAATCCATCATATATAGAACACCTAATTTAACAGTTGCTTCAATAGAATCTTCGTGAAGTCTTTCATATGAGTGTGAAGCATCAACTCCAGGACCTATCAACCCGTGTTTAATTTCCCAACCAGCTCGAAGTGCTGCACTAGCGTCTGAACCATAGAATGGGTAAATATCGATTTTATAATCAATGTCATTTTCCTTAGCCAGTTTGGTTAAGTGTCTTCTGACATCCAAATCATAGGGACCTGATGAGTCTTTAGCACAAATTGTAACTGCATATTCACTTGACTCTTGACCATCACCAGGTGCAGCCATATCTACAGCGATAAACTCAAATGTCTTTTCTGGGATAGAAGCAGAAGAACCATGACCAACTTCTTCATAATTAGAGATAAAAAAGTGTGTTGTATACTTAGGTGTCAAATTGTTTTTAACAAAATGTTCTGCCATACCTAATATACATGCGACACATGCTTTGTCATCTAAATGTCTCGACTTTATAAATCCACTAGGCGTCACATCCGTACGTGTATCAAAGTATACAAAATCTCCAACATGAATTCCTAATGCTTCTACGTCTTTTTTCGAATGAACTTTCTCATCAATTCTAACTTCAATATTATCAGCTGAACGAGTGGCTTCATTTACTTTACCACCATGCACATGTGTAGACGCTTGATTCAGTAAAATAGTACCGGTGAATTCACCATTTTCTTCAGTTGAAATTGTACAATATTCTCCTTCGATGGTACTCCATGCATACCCACCTAATTGAGTTAATTTAAGTTTTCCGTTTGACTTGATCTCTTTTACCATAGCACCTAAAGTATCCACGTGAGCAGAGAGTGTACGGTGTTTAGAATCATCTTGTCCTGGAATGGTAGCAATCAAAGCGTTTTTTAAAGTTCTTCTCGTTTCGATACCGAGTTCTTTAAAACATTCATCAACAAAGTCAATTGCACGTGCAGTATCCCCAGTAGGACTAGGTGTAGTAAGTAGAGTTACCATTTTATTGATAACATAATCTTTATTAATATTCATAATTTCCCCCTTTTTCTATTTACATTATAAGGGTAATCGCTGATTAATGAAATACATAATATTTTAAATTCTAATCTTCTTTTAATATTACTCTAAAAGCATACTAATTAAACTCCTTTATAGTATTA
>JABXKX010000478.1 GCA_013619035.1 Peptostreptococcaceae bacterium | reverse complement strand
CCTATAAATTCCACCGATATTACCGAGATCTGTAGCTTTTTCTTTCAAATTCCCGAGTTGGTTGAATATCTGGAGGGATTCCTTATAATATTCCAAAGCTTTCTCATATTCACCAATTTCATGATAATAATTTCCTAGACCATATAACGCATAGTAATAATCTTCTTTTAACTGAAGTGATTTTTCATAAGCAAGCTTCGCCTCTTCTATATTACCTAAATCAAAATATGCATTACCTAAATTGGAGTATTCCACTTCATTTTCATCCCCTAGGTTAACAGCCTTTTGTGCGGCTTCTAACGCCAACTGGTATTCGCCAATTGCATCATAACATAACGAAATATTATTCCATGTAGTATCATTATCTGGATCTAATTCAAGTGCTTCATTCAAAAGGTTTAATCCTTCTGTATAATTACCCATTCTAACAAGTTTTAAGGCATCTCTATTGTAAGTGTCTACTTCATTTTCACAGCCAATTAGTATTTTTTTCATATCATCCTCCTATATGCATAGTATATCATAGACATGAGAAACGTGCCAAAGACACTTTCTATATTGTAATCGTTCTCATAGTAATATGTCAGTTATTTCGACAGATACTAAGGTTAATTTTAAGAAAGTGAAAAAGAAACTCCGAAGAGTTTCTTAATTAATTCTATTTTCAGTTGCTGTATCAAAGAAATGAATTGAACCAATATCAAATCCAAATTTATGTTTTTCTCCACTTTCATACTTAAAGTGTCCAGGAGTTGAAATAATTAATTCTTTATCATTTTCAAGTCTTGCATACAATATTTTTTCTTTACCTAACATTTCAACAACATCAATTGTTGCTTCAAAAGTATCACCAAATTTACCGCCACTCTCAAAACGCTCTGGACGAATACCAACCGAAACTTTTTTACCTTCAAAAGGCTTCAAAAGAAGTGCATCATCTGGTGTTGGTTTTATTTTAATCAGTTCATCAGAAGAAACAAAAATGCCTTTTTCCATTGAACCTTTTACGATATTCATAGTTGGTGATCCGATAAACTTAGCAACAAATATATTGGCTGGTTTATTATAGAATTCATCTGGTTTTCCAGCCTGTTGAATCTTTCCTGCATTCATTAAAACTATTTTAGTTGCCATTGTCATGGCTTCAGTTTGATCATGTGTTACATAAATTGAAGTTGTACCCAATTTCTTATGAAGTCTAACCAATTCAACTCTCATATGTTCACGAAGCTTTGCATCTAAATTAGATAAAGGCTCATCCATTAAGAATACACTTGGTTTTCTAACCATCGCTCTACCTAGTGCCACACGTTGTCTTTGTCCACCTGAAATATCAGATGGCTTTGAGTGTAGATAATCTTCAATTTGGAGTACTTCTGCAGCTTCCATCACAAGCTCATGAATAATTTTTTTTCTTTCTTTTCTCATTGATAGAGAAAATGCCATATTATCATAAACGGTCATATGAGGATAAAGCGCGTACGATTGAAATACCATTGCAATATCTCTATCTTTAGAAGCAACTTTATTCATACGTCTACCACTGAATAATAAATCCCCCTCAGTGACAGAATTAAGTCCTGCAATCATTCTAAGAAGCGTTGTTTTACCACAACCAGATGGCCCTAAAATAACACAGAAATCTTTTTCTTCTATTTCTAAATTAATGTTACGTAAAGTAAACTCTTCACGACCTTCATATTTTTTTCCAATATCTTTTAATACTACGTTCATGACGCCTCCTATCCTTTAACAGATCCTTTTGATAATCCAGAAACTAACTGTTTTTGAAGTACTATAAACAGTATAACAATTGGTACTGCAGTCAATAAACCACCCGCTGCGAATGCAGGTTGATTTAGTGTTCTAAAGTCCGAAATCAGCGTCTGAAGACCAGCTGCTAATGTATAAGACTCAGGATTCGTTAACAATACCTTTGGCAATAGGAAATCCATAAATGGACCAATGAATGACCATAATGCAATAATTGCAAGCATTGGTTTTGCAATCGGCATAATAATTAATCTATATACTTTTATACTTGAGCAGCCGTCAATTCTTGCAGCATCATCAAGTTCTGTAGATATTGAATCTAAGTATCCTTTAAGGATAAATGTATTTCCTGCAATACCACCTGCTGAATAGATGAGAATTAGCATCATCTGTCTTGTAAAAGCTGGAGTGATATTTGCAATAATCGAGTGCATTGTGTAATATGCTGTGATACCTGCAAATGTTGGTATCGTTTGAATTAACATAATAGCCATTAAAGAAGCTTTACGTCCTTTAAAACGGTATCTAGAATAGGCAAAGCCTGTAAAAGATACGAAGATTAATGTTAAAATGGCTGTTGAGGTTGCGATAAATATTGTATTACCTACCCACTTCAAAAATAAAGTTTCTGCAAATAAATACTCAAAGTGTACCCATGAAAACGAGAATTGATTATTTAACATTAAGTATTGACCTTGTTCACCATTAAAACATGAAATTACCATTTGAGTTAATGGGTATAAAATAGCTATCGTCCATAAAGCCAAAACAATGTATGAAATCACTACACCAATCATTCCTGCTGCAGTCAAAGGCTGTTTATCAGAAAGATATAATTCTGATTTTTTTTTGAATAATTTCATTATAACTTTTCCTCCTTAAACGCCTTAGAATTTTTAAATCCAATAAATGCAAACAACATTAATCCTATAGAAATAACAATCGTTATTGCAGCACCAATAGCTTGATAATCATTTTCCATTGTTAACTTATATATATACGAAATTAACAAATCCGTTGAACCTGCTAAGTTACCATACTTTGTCGGATTAAACGGTCCACCACCATTAAATAGATAAATAATCGAGAAATTATTGAAATTAAACGTGTATTGTCCTACCAACAATGGCGCTGTTTGGAACAACACAATCGGTAATGTAATTTTTCTTAATTTCTGCCAAGCAGTTGCACCATCAATTTGGGCTGCTTCATATAAATCCGCTGGTATCCCTTGAAGTACACCTGTTGATAATAAGAATACATACGCACTTCCCAACCATCCTTGAAGTCCAATAAGTGTTACTCTAGCCCAGAACGGATCATTTTTTACAACTAACCATTCATCAGCTCCAATTAAATTCAAACTATGCAGAAGAGTATTTAAATGAGTTGTTAAAATACCATTTTGCGAGAACATTATACTAAAGAACATTATTGTAATAAACGCTGGTACTGCCCAAGGCAAAATAAATACAGATCGGAAAAATGCTTTTCCTTTTATACGTTCATTGTTTGTTATAAGTGCTAACATAAAGCCAATTGCTATAGCTAGTGTTGTTGCAACCAATGTCCAAGTTACAGTCCAACCAAGGATTTGCCAGAATGGTCCACCAGCAACCCCTTCACCTAATGCAATCATTTTATAGTTATCAATACCAATCCATTGGAATTTATTTTGATGATTAGGATCTAAATTTGTAAATGATAGTAAAATTGCTGTTGTAATTGGTACCAATACAATAAAGACAATAGCTATTAAAGCTGGCATTGAAACCATATAAGGGAATCCCTCTTCAGTTACATTTGTCCAAGTTTCGAACCAATTACGTTGTCTTGTACCTTTAATTCGTTTCTTTTCTATAGACAACACATCTTTAAAAGATATAATCACTATAGCAACAACAAATAATACCAAGAATAGGGCCATTATCCCTTCAATCATAAATATAATTGAACGGTCAATTTTTCTACCACCTTCAGCCAATGTCATCAAACCAGCAACGCCTTGACCTTGGTAATTACCAAAACCTAATGCATATGGAATTGCAGCGAAATATATAAATGCTGATAGTAAAAAGAAAAATAGCGCTTTGATGTATTGCTTATTTAATAACTGACCTACACCAGGAAGCATCCATGTTAAATATGCATGGATTGGTGATTTTTTTTCAATTTCCACAGGTGTTTTTCTTCTATAATCAGAAATATTAGAATGCATAACATTCAAATCTCTTCTAAGACCTTTAGATAATTGATATTTAATATTACCGATTAATTCTTTATTACTTTTCTTTGGAGAATCATAAGACTTTACAGTTAATGCTTCATCCATTTTTTTCTTAAGCTCACCGCGTTCATTGATGAGCGCTTTTTTAGATATAAGGCCCTTTTTTCTTTTTTCAACTAAAGCAGCACAGCCATCATCATAGATTTTCTTCTGTTCAACTTTATAAGCGTTGTATGAAGCTTTTGCTTTTGCTTCGTCCTCATCTTTAATTTTCTTCCCTTCAGTAATTGTCTCTACTAAATGTTTCTCATTATGTAGCATACTTTCGACAATCTCTTGAAGTTGATCAACCAGAATGCGTGATTCTTCATATTTAAATTCTGCATCATAATTAAGCGAAACATATTTCGTATAAAACACCAAAGCTTCTTTACTTCTAAGTAGATCAACTTGAAGTTTTAGCACTTTTCTGGAATATTGTCCGTTCACTTTTTTCTTATAAGAAGCTACTTTTTCTCTTAAAGAACGCTTAAAAGCTTTTTCATCTGTAAGATC
>JABXKX010000515.1 GCA_013619035.1 Peptostreptococcaceae bacterium | reverse complement strand
TTCTAATGCTATGTTTGATGGGATGTACAGACACTACCGTCGATGAAGCAAATAACATGATAAACGAACCACTAAATGACATCACTGAAGTTAATAATCCGTTAGTTGAAAACACTGAAGTTTTAGAAACTACAGAAGAGTCATCTGAACCTATTGATATAGAAGTCTTTGAAGGTCCTACTTACGATATTCTCTTTTCTTCTGATCGTGGTGGTGATCGAGATCTTTATCTGATGAATGGTGATGGTAGTAACCAAAACTCAATATTCGATCTGGATTCCATCGAAGGTCATGGTGACTTTGCACCCGATGGTTATACCATTGTTTTCTTTTCAACCATGGACGGTAATCGTGAACTCTATACAATTGATATCAGAAATCCAGAAAAGAGTCTAAAAAGATTAACTTATTCTGAAGGTGATGATCATCTGCCTGACTTCTCTCCAGATGGTACTATGATTACATTTGAATCCAGCAGAGATGGTAATTCTGAAATTTACTTCATGTCTGCGGATGGTACAGGCCAAGTAAGATTAACCAATAATATAGCAAAAGACAAACAACCAAAATTTTCTCCTGATGGCCAAACAATCGCTTACACCTCTATCAATAACGGCATTCAACAGGTAGCTCTTATTTCATTATCTGATATCTCAAAAGAACCTAAAGTATTGGAGACTAAACATGTTGGTTACATAGATTTTTTAGACAATGAGCACATCATATTTCACGGCAATAATTCTGGACGTATGGAATTATTTACCATAGATATCACAACAGGTCTAAAAGAATCATTTATGACAGATAGCCAAACTTTATGGGTACCTGTATACTCTCCTGATAGAAATTGGGTGCTCTTTAATAAAGAAGCTGGCTTTGGTACAGGAGATCTTTATATTAATAACCTTATAGATGGTAGTACCCATCAATTAACAGATGATCCTAAGTCTGATTGGGGTCCGGATTTTAGACCTATTCCAGTTCAGTATAAAGTTTACTTTGATTCAAATATTGACGATGATCGTGATATATATGAATTTGATACCTATACAAAAGTATTAACCAACTTAACCAATAATGATGATGAAGATGGTATTCCTTATCTGTCACCAGATCATACAGAGATTGTCTTCTTTTCTGATCGTGATGGAGATGATGAAATCTATACCATGAATATAGATGGGAGTCATGTCACTCAACTGACCTTCAATGATAAAAATGATAGAGCAGCTACTTGGTCACATAACGGTGACGCTATTGCCTTCTCTTCTGATAGAGATGGGGACTTAGAAATATTTATGATGAAAAGTGATGGTTCTTATCAGACACAATTAACCCATAATAACAGCAAAGACTTCTGGCCAGTGTTTTCAACTGATGATAAGATCTTATCTTATACATACTTTGATACCACTCAAGATACATACACTATCAACATTGAAAACTGGTTGAATACGTCTAACTTTGTTTCTGAACTGTTACTCGAAAACTGTTCAAGGTGTTCTTACTCACCAGATGGTAATATGATTGTGTACTCCAGTAAAGTAAATGGTATATGGCAAATTGCACTCTATGACTTTAAAACAGATGAAATAACCGTCTTAACCAGCAATTCTTATGCTGATTGGGTACCAACATGGGTTGATGATGATCATGTTATCTTCTCAAGAGAAGCCGGTTACAAGGCAAGTATCGTTATTTATAACATCTCAAACCAATATGAAACAACACTCATCCGTGCCAACGCACAGAATTGGAGACCAACTGCAATACCCTATCATTTGGATTAGCTATTAGAAAGTCTTTTATAGCAAAATGCTCCCCATATAAACTGTTTATATGGGGAGCATAACTATTTTTAGTTTATCATCACTATAAAACTTAAAGTTCACCTTTATCTCTTAACCATAATGCATATTGCATAAATCGATTGCTTTTTTCTTTGATATCTTTCTCTGAAAGACCAAGAAAATTCATTAACGCTCCAGCTGTTTCACGATCACAATCCCGCACAGAAATATAGTCAGTTGATACCTCAACTCGAATAAGGGTTTCACGATCATTTTTATTCAACGAATTATTTGAAAGCTTGTAGAATCTCATATCCAATTCAAGTATCTCTTCTGGATAGTACTTCTTCAACTTATAATTTACGGTGTTTATTATATAGTCTAAAACATCATCTAAAGTATTATGATGCATTCTCCGATTAAAAGGATCTAGTAAATGACTGTATCTTGAGCTCATAACATTAGATTTCAAAGCCTTTTTTTCTAAGTCCCTTGGTATATATTGAATTGCTCCTAATTCATTTTCTAGATAATCAATAAATTCTTGAATACTTCTACGATTAGGTTTAAGGACTTTACTCGCATGTTCATAAAGCTCCGTAGTTTCCTTTACTAAAGAATCATCAACTTCATAACCATAGCAAATAGTAAAACTAAACTTATATGATAATCTTTTCATTTTATTTTGAAGGCAACTATTTAAAAACTCTTCAAAACTTAAATTGTTTTTGTCCATAACTTCCTTAGAAGTATTAACTTCATTTTCATAAGAGAGCCTATTAAAACCATTCCGAAATATCATAGATTGTAACAGATCAAATTCCATTGTTCTCCTCCTTGCAAATAAAGTTCACGATTAATAAGATTATCATTTCCATAAACCTCTCTTATTATTCTATTGGTCTAATTTAATAATTAGAGCATACATTTTATTTTGACACCATATATGGAACCATTGTATAATGTAGTTAGGAGGAATTTCTATTGACTAAACGAGATAAACTTCTAAATCAAATACGAAACAATCCTTCAAATGTTAAGTTTGAAACAATACAAACTCTACTTTGCATTATGGATTTCAAGAACGTCAACCAAAAGGCGGTTCAAGTCATTATACATATTTACTAAACAAACTTATTATCACGATTCCTAAGCATAAACCTGTAAACAAAGTCTATGTGAAACAATTTCTAAAAATTATTGATGAATTAGAACACTCTAAGGAGGTGTAAAATGAAACACAATCTAGATTTCTACATGAAACAAAAGTATCCAATCGTCATTCGTGAAGATGATGATGGTACATATTATGCTGAACACCCTGATCTTAAAGGATGTATGACAGTTGGTGAATCCATCGAAGATGTAACTTATTCAATAACCGATGCCAAACAAGCATGGATTGAAACCGCATTAGAAAATGATATTGATGTTCCTTTACCTAAATCTGAAAATGATTATTCCGGTTCATTCAGAATCAGAATGCCAAAATCACTACACAAAACACTAGCTGAAGATGCTAAACGTGAAGGCATAAGCATGAACCAATATTGTCTCTATTTATTGAGTAAAGAAAACCAAAAAGAACATTGCAATAGCTGATATCAGCTATTTTTTTATTCTTATCTCAGTCATCCAAAGTTACCGATTGCATTACTCGTCCGTAAAGTCGAGATGCATTAAGACATAACCATCCTCTGATAATGCAATTTGATAAGTGGCTTTGGCAATAACTTCATCATCTTCTTTAACTTCTACTAAGAGATCTGCATTTTCAATAACACCATCATCCAACGGCGACCAATAGATTGTAAAATCCTTATAATCCATCAATACTGCATCACCTAATTGTTCGATAGTACCGTCTTCCCATGATAATAACTTACCAGCACTAACAGAAATGTCTATGGTATACGCTGCCTCTTCTTTCAGTATTTTTAAGTCTAGGGGCAACCCTGGTACACTTGACATGACCAGTTGATAAGACTCAATTGAACTACTAAGCTCTAGATACTCGTCAAACACTATATACTTTAATACTTCCTCGGAAATCACAGACTCATCTGAGTTTGATGTCTCATTATCAGTTTCACATCCAATGAGTAAAACCACTAAAAGAATTAGTATTACATATCGTTTCATAGTGCCTCCTTTTTATCATTCAGTGTTCATTTATAATTTTATCATCGACCTCTGTATTTAGCCGTTCTTAATTCTTTTATGTACTCTTCTTTATCAGGCATACCCGATTCATTTGCCTGTCGTACGGCTAACTCAATATCATATGGTACTCTTACCAATGATATGGTAAAAGAACTGCTATGTTTTGAATTATAGTCCCCCTCTAGTATGGCATATGATGCCTGAGGAATTTCAAGAGGATTGCCTACACTACCCACATTAAATATCGTTTTACCATCAAAATTTTCAATATGCGCTCCATGTATATCACCGTATCCAACAACGTCTGCATTTTCATTAAGGCTTTTAGTTGGCATAAACAACAATAATCTATCCTCTTTTGCTGTACTCAAATGAGTTCTGTGAAACAGGTCATTTGGTGATGCATGACATAATCTAATTAACTTTCCACTCATATAAAATTCACTATACAACGGCAGTTCCTTTAAGTAACTTAGTCTTTCTAAACCTAGTTTGTTTTGGTGCCAAGAAATCACATTCGAATCTATTTTATCATCATTCATATAATGATCCCAATTGCCTTTAATGACACAGTCGCAATTTTCTCTTATCACATCAACAACTT
>JABXKX010000028.1 GCA_013619035.1 Peptostreptococcaceae bacterium | reverse complement strand
TATATAGGAAATGATGCTTATATTATTGTTGATACAAGACTAAATGATGTTTATAATGGTTGGTCTCTAGAAGGGAAAAATTTAGGTGGTCACATTGAAGGGGCAGTAGATTTTTCTTACAATTGGTTAAACAAAGAAGAAGCTTTATTAAAAGAAACTCTTCAAACTAAAGACATTTCGCCTGATAAAACAGTTGTTCTGTATGATACAAATTTAGAACAAATTGTAGCTGTAAAATCATTTTTATTGACTCAAGGATTTGAGAATATTTTAATCTATGATTTAAACGATTGGTCGGAAGATCAGCCATCATTGGTTTCATATGAAAATTATGAATTAATTGTACCAGCAGTTGTTGTAAAAGATATTCTAGATGGAAAAGTTCCAGAAACATTTGAGAATGCTAAGAATATTAAAGTGATAGAAGCAAGTTGGGGTGAAGAAAAAACATCTTATGCAAATGGTCATGTACCAACCGCTTTCCATATTAATACCGATGCTGTAGAACCACCACCAACGTGGATGTTAGGAGACGATGCGACTTTAGAACAATTTGCACTAACAAATGGTTTTAAAAGTACTGATACCGTTATTGTAACAGGCGAAGAACAGATGGCAGCTTATAGAGTTGCAGTTGTTTTAAGATACATTGGTGTAGAGGATGTTAGAGTTTTAAATGGTGGCACACAGGCGTGGACAGATGCTGGCTATGAACTAGAAACATCTTCAAATAAAGCAGAAGCTGTCGAAAACTTTGGTGCGGTTATTCCTGGAAATGCCGATATTATTGAAACTACTGATGAGTTGAAAGTATCTTTGGAATCACCTGAGTTTACTTTAGTAGATAATAGAACCCATGAGGAATTTATTGGAGAAACATCAGGTTATTCTTATCATGATAAAGCAGGTCGTATACCCGGTGCTAAATTTGGTTATGCAGGATTTGAAAATGCGTATTCGATGTCATTTTTTAGAAATCCAGATAATACAATGAGAAGACCAGAAGAGTTTGTTCAGTTATGGGAAGCAGAAGGTATTGATATCAATACAAGGTTAGCTTTTATGTGTGGTAGTGGTTGGAGAGCTTCTGAAATACTTTATTATGCAGATGTGTATGGTATAGAGTCTATCACTGTGTACAGTGATGGATGGATTGGATGGAGTAATGCTGGAAATTCATTTGAAACAGGTGATCAAAATTAAAGTCATAAAAACACTATTAACATTTTTAGAACTAGTTATGTTATTGGCAGTTTTTATTGTTGAGAAAATGACAGAAACACATGCACTGGTGATGAGGCATATTTATACAAAAAAACTGCTACATATGAAAGTATTAACAGATAGGAATCAATTGATTCTAACAATAATTTTAATTTTACTCTTGCTGATAATATTATATGTCATACTGAAAAATAGACAAACGAAACCAGTAGCACTCGTAATAACTATTATTTTATCAATCGCTATATTATGGATACCAATAGTTGAAAACTTAATGGTATTTACCTATTTAGTTGGCATTATAAATAGTATTGTAGTTCTAGAATGTATTAAATTTAAGTTGAATTATAAAAGCGATGTCAATTGACATCGCTTTATTTACGCTTTCTTTGGTTTTCTTATAGACAAAGACATCCCGAGACTTAATAGGGTGATAAGGCCCATGATGACAATAACCGTTTGATACGAGCCTGTTAAGTCATATGATAAACCAAAGGGTAACGGTCCTAAAGCCGATCCGATTACCATAAATACTGTTGCAGCACCTCTAATAGATCCTAAGTATTTTCTACCAAAATATCTCGGCCAAATAACACTAATTGTAACGCCTTGGATATTAATTGCTAGACCATAGATTAACATAAACAATGCTGCTGTCCATGTTGAGTTGACCATTAGGAGTAATATCATATTGATGCTGATAAGCAAAAGAGTACCAGTGATAATAAATTTAGATCTAAACCTGTCTATAATCAGAGTTGATACAATTGGCATAATAAAACCTGGTAAGGCTACCAAACCGATAACAAATGATGCTGAGGTCTCGTCAATGCCCTTAAGTTTCATAATCGAAAAGAAATGGAACATCAAACCTGTTGAAATCATTGGAGCAATCATAGAAATCAATCCTACAAACCAGAATTCTTTGGTTTTCATAGCTTCATTTAACGTCCAAGAATTCTTCTCCATATTATAAAGCTCTTCTTTTAGATCGTCATGATGTTCTACTTTTCTATTGTCAGGCAACAAACCAATATCTTCGGGTTTGTTGACGAGTAATAAAAAGATAATCGGAACAAATAAAAGGGCTAAAAGTATAGACCAAGTCTTCCAAGCAAATTGCCAACTGTAAGTTGTAATTAACCAGACATTTAAAATAGGGACCAACATATTGGCCAAAACGCCACCTAGATTGGTTAAACTAATGGCAAGAGCTCTTTTGTTCTCGAACCACTGGGGTACAAGTGATCCTGGGATCAAAGTAAGAGATCCTTGACCAAAATATCTTAAAAAGAAGAATCCTATAGCGACCATAAATATATTACTGATCATACTATTAAAGAAACAAGTTGCAGCTAACATGAGTCCAGCAATAATTGTCATGGTACGTTGTCCAAACCGATCAACAGCTTTGCCCATAAAAACTAAAAGAGTACCTGAAATGATAGTTGCTATGGAATAGATACTTGAGATCATGGTTCTAGAAAATTCAAAATCTTTTATGTAAGAATCAATAAATGTTGAGATTGAATAGGTTTGTCCTGGAGCGGAAAAGAATAAACTGAGTGCCGCCATGGCGATCATCATCCAACCGTAGAAAAATTTGGAACCTATTTTTTTTGAAATAGCAGTATTCATAATGCCTCCTTATGCTTTCCTTAATATAGTATGTTTCCTGTGAATAGTCAAATAAAAAAAGATGAATCACCTAGGATTCATCTTCTTGTAATTTAAATAGTTCTTCTACAGTAACCCCTAATATATTAGCAAGTTTTAATGCTAGATGAAGAGAGGGATTGTATTTATTTTGTTCTAATGCAATGATGGTTTGACGTGTACAACCGACAGCATCAGCTAAGCCTTGTTGAGTGATGGTAAGTTGGCTTCGCCTGATTTGTTTAAGGTTATTGATGACTTTCGGTTCATTCATTAGTAACCCTGCTTTCTATAGATTAATAGCGAGGGAATTGTGACAGATAAATTAGCCATAACAACCGTACTATAAGCTATAAACCATACCCAACCTACTGGCATCGTGCCAGCATTTTCATATTTGATATAAAGGGAAATACTTAAAATGAAAATATACATAAGTACAACGATAAAGCCGATATTCACAGCTTTTGATTGAATGGCCAAATCTCTTTCATCTTTTTTAAAGCCCCAGCGTTTGCTTTTTTCAATGAGAAGGGTAGTAAAATGTGTGGCATATCCAATGATGAACAGAAATGCTAATAAGATAGTTTTAGTTGTATTGTCTCCCCAGTTTTCTATCGTCCCATGATTTAAAAATATGATAATCATACTGATGGCAACGATACTCCAAGCACAAACTTGGATAAGTGTTATTTTCATGAGTTTGCTCATAAGATCACCCCATACTAATTGTAATATATTTTTTACATTTAGTCAAATTTATCATACTATTTAATCATAGGAAAAGTTTAATGAAATATCTAATAATCATGTGATTTACTGATATAATATATGTATTGGAGGAGCTATGATGACAATAAAAACATTATATTTTAGTCCTACAGGGACGACAAAAACAATTGTAGAAACAATCGCTAAAACACTAGGAGTTATTGAAAAAAACTACAATATTACCTTACCTAAACAGAGAGAAATCGTACCATCATTTAATAGAGATGATATATTGATTGTGGGTTTACCTGTTTATGCGGGGCGTATACCACAACTAATTATGGAGCAAATAGCAGCAATTAAAGGCAATCAAACACCGGTAATTATGGTAGGTGTTTATGGTAATAGAGACTATGATGATGCTCTATTGGAGATGAAAAACACTTTTCTACAAAATGGATTTATACCATTAGCTGCAGGAGCATTTATCGGGGAGCATTCCTATACAAATGAAGTGGGTACAAAAAGACCAGATATAAACGATTTAAAAATCTGTAAATTATTTGCTGAAACAATAAAAACTCACCTTAAATCAGACAATTATAAAACAAAAGAGTTATATGTAAAAGGTAATTTTCCTTATAGAGAATTGAAACCATCACTACCACTAGGGCCTACTGTTGATGAGATTTGTCTTAAATGTGGTATATGTGCAATCAGTTGTCCAACGGGTGCTTTAAAATACAATGGGCATATTAAAGTCATTGATGAACTCTGTATTAAATGTCATGCGTGTGTAAGAAAATGTCCTATTCAAGCAATTGATTTTGATGAACGACTCGATTCTGTAAAAAAATACTTGATCGATAATTTTTCTGAAAGAAGAGAACCTGAGTTATTCTACATGAAAAATAAATGATGCTTTTGATGTTTAAGTTTACTTGTTATAATGAAGTAAGAGCATAATGA
>JABXKX010000430.1 GCA_013619035.1 Peptostreptococcaceae bacterium | reverse complement strand
TCTTAATAGTTATGCATCTCTGATTCAAGGCTAAGATAGGAAAGCTAATAATATTAAAAAATACAAGAAAAATACAAGTTATATTTTGTATCATTTTATTGGAGACAAAAACAAAGCCGTTCTTTTTAAAGAATTATCAATAGATGTATTGGTTGAAACAGATCATATAAAGTGCATGAGCTATTTTATATTAGGTACATTTGTAGAACATTGGGATCATGCGTATGAAAAGAGTGTTATATATCTAGAAGAAGCGCTTTCTTTTGGTATCAAATCCGGTGAGTTTCAATATGCAGGTTATACATTTTCATCGCTATTGGAAATGAATTTAATTATGCAGCATTCTGTCAATGAGGTTTTAGAAACAATAGCCCTTTTGGATCAATATGATGAACGACTCAGACATGATGTACTAAAAAATACATTGTTTATTTTGGAAAACCATTTGGCATTATTAATTGATGCTCATGCTAATGTAATAGATGATAAAACTTTGCAACCGATGGACGCTAGTCAAAGGTTGACCTTTTATTACTATAAGCTTCAAAGACTATACCTGGCAGGTGCTATTAATGATGCTTTTAAATTATTAAGTGTTATAGAACCAATCAAAGGCATGTTCAAAGGTTATATGTTTGAAGTTGATTTAACCTTTTATTCAACATTGATACGATTAGAACAACATCAATCTCTTAGAAAAAAAGAGCAAATTAAGAATAGATTTTTAATTGACCAGTCGATTAAAAAATTTAAAAAATGGATGAAACGTTGTAAAGATAATCACCTCGCAAGATTTCGCTTTATGAAAAGTCTCTACGCTGAAAAATTTGGTGATTCAACTCAAGCAGGACTCTTGTATGAACAAGGTCTTTCCCTTGCCAGAAAAAAGAATCAGTATTTGTTAGTGGCTGTAGGTTGTATACTTTCTAGTAAATATTACATAGAAAACAGCACGGTATCCAATGTTTATCGAAAGGAAGCGGTACAAGCGTTTGAAGCATTTGGCTCAAACTATTTATCAAAACTATATGAAGAGAAGCTTTGTTCTGAACCAGGGGCATCTAAAGGCCTTGTGAATCATGAAACTCAAGAAGTTATTGCACATAAGAAACAATTAGGTACTTTGATGAGGCATGTGGAAGGATTAGACAAAGACGCAACTTATCTCTATTTATTAGATCTGCTCATTAAAGAAAATAGAGCTGATTATGGGGCGGTATTTTTTGAGAACAATGATCAGATCTACATGACCTATGTGTGTGAAAAGGGTGCGCCAAAAAGCTGTATCCAATCTGTTTTAATAGATGATGTAACCTCTATTCCTCATAAAGTCATTAGGTATGTTGCGCGTACAAACCGGGATGTCATAATGA
This sequence comes from Peptostreptococcaceae bacterium, assembly GCA_013619035.1. The sequence goes on along the minus strand of JABXKX010000430.1, from coordinate 3,192 downwards.
ATAAAAAACCTTACACAGGATTATTTGTTAATGATACATACTTTGAAGAAATAACTAAGTTGTCATTACTGTGTATGCCTATTAAATATATGGATGTATTTGTTGGCATTGTATATTTAGAATGGCATGATGAATTTAAAACCAGTGAAACGTTGATAGATGAGATCAACAGTTATATGCCTTTATTGATTACGAAGACAGTGCCAGTTGGTAAGGTTAAAAGTAACAGATCAGATAGCCAAGAGGAAATTCCATTAACAAAGAGAGAAATTGAAGTGTTTAAATTGATGATTAAAGGCTTGACTAACAAACAGATTGGTGAAGAATTATTTATCTCTCTTAGTACTGTAAAAACTCATATCATCAATATCTACTCTAAGCTACATATAAAAAATAGAGTTGCTGCTGTGGGAAAAGCAAAACAATATGGTTATATGGATTAGAATCAAAAAAAATGCTTTAAATATGTTTTTATTCTTAAACTCAACCAAACGGTTGATGTCTCTTTATAATATCTCTTATATAATGATGGAGAAACAATGAGCAGTGGCCATTTGTGGGTACCTGTGATAGATTGTTCTACTGAAAGGAGGCAAAAGTGAATCAATATATTGGTGAAATTAGAATTTTTCTACGGCATAATATGCCAAGAGGTTACTTGCTTTGTAATGGACAAGAGCTATTTATCAATGAGTATCCAAGACTGTATATGGCCGTTGGATGTCGATTCGGTGGAGATGAAAAAACAAGATTTAATTTACCTAACATGAGGTATGATCATGCAAATATAGTGTATTGTATTGCATATGAAGGTGAAAAAAAGACGTAAGGTAGTATTGGTTGTGTATTGATTATAACGAAAGTTATTACGGTTGAATTAGAAGGAGAGAACAATGAAAATTTTAAAAACTGGTTTTTTTGCAAATAATGAAGTGTTATTTATAGGTTTATCAAGTAATCCAAGAAGTTTTAGTAGAAGTGTGTATAGAGATTTTTTAAAATCAGGTATAAATGTATTTCCTGTTAACAATAAGAGATTTGGTATTGAAGGTAATGAAGTGTATACAAGTGTTAAGGAAATTCCTAAAATGCCTTCAACAGCTTACATTCTGTTAAATAAAAGGAATACAAAAATAGCTTTTGATGATATAAAAAATAGTGGTGTCAAAAAGATTCTTTTTCACAGTCAATCAATAGTGGATGCACAAACATTAGATGAATGTAAAGATATGGGGATTGAAGCTGTAGTTGCTTGTCCTAAAATGATGATCAGCAAGGCGCCAATTCACAAATTACATGGATTTATGGCGGGAGTAAGAAAGTGAAAATTTATCCGCTGAAAAGGATAAAGTTATCTAATGAATACATGATGACTTATGTTTTTATGGTGTTAGTTATGTATCAAATACCATGGTGGTTTAAACACCCAGGTGACATTGCAGGTTTTGTTATAGCCTTTATAGCAAGTGTTATGATTGATACAATTATAGGCTTAAAAAGAAATCACGTCATTAAATGTTCGGTGTCTGCAGCTGTAACTATGGGCATAGTATATGTAATTTTTCCTAGCATACCTATTTGGGGTGGACTTTTAGCTGTTGTAGTAGCAATGGCAGGAAAACACCTCTTAGGTGGTACTGGAAAAAACAGTTTAAACCCAGCAATGATTGGGGTATTGGTACTTGCATTAATATTTAAAAATGGACATCATATGTTTTATTATGATCATATGATGCTGTTGATTATTATTTTATCGTTGCCCTTGATGATTATCAGGCCTTACGCATCCATAGGGTGGATTTCCGGTATGATTGTGTCGCTTTATATTGCTGGTGATCTAAATCTCATGTCCTTAACAAGTACCGGTGTGTTTTTTTGGGGATGTATGGTGATAACTGATCCAGTCACGATAAATCATAGATCGATAATGGGTATAGTCCTGTTTATACTTGGTTTTGTTTCAGCGAGTTTTAATGTGCTTCAGATGTCTGTAATGATTCTAAGTATCAATGTGATATCACTGTTAATAGAAAACGTTATAGCCAGTAAAGACATCAATAGAAAAATAAAGACAAATATAAAATCGCCTTATCGAAAAGTAATACCTTTTGAAGAACTAACCCCGCACGATGAACTATCAGAAAGTGAATTCACAAGTGATATCATTTTAAATAAAATAAAAGAACATCATGTTGTGGGTCTAGGTGGGGCAGCCTTTCCTACATATCAAAAGGTACAAGCGACAATGAATGCATATGTAAAAGAAAAGTATTTACTTGTTAATGCTGTTGAGTGTGATCCTGGTTTAGTGCATGATGCATGGATCGTAAGAAGATTTAATTTAGAGATCACAAAGAGCCTTCAATTACTGGGTGTGTGCATACCTGAATTAAAAGTAGTGATTGCAACTAAGTCGCTTGAAAATCTTGATTATCCAGAAAATATTATGATCAAAAAAGTACCTGATATTTATCCTATTGGAGCAGAAGCTCAACTGATAAAATACGTTTTAAATAAAGAGTGGTCCAGTGATACTATACCTGCAAAACAAGGTGTCCTAGTTTTGAATATTCAAACCCTACTTTCGATATATGATGCTGTGGTACTAAATAAAAAAGCCTCTTCAAAATATATTACAATAGGAAATTTGATATCTGCTGAAGCGCAGATTGTGAAAGTGACACTGGGCAAAAAAATCTCTGATGTCTTAAAAGAAGGTTATACAAAAGGCGCTTTATTCACTGGTGGTGGAATGATGCAAGCTAGACAAGTTGTATTAGATGATGTGATAGATACCACTACTAATTTTATTGCAATAAGTAACATCCCGCGTTATAAAGAAGGTATTTGTTCAAAATGTGGATTGTGCGTTCTGAAATGTCCAAGTGGTCTTGAGGTATCAAAAATCGTTGAACTTGTGAATCATTCTAAACGTGATAAAGTGATGGATTACCATCCAGAACGATGTATCTCTTGTGGTATATGTAGTTATTACTGTTTAGCCGGAAAGAATTTATCAATGCAAGTAAGGATAGCCGGTGATTGGTCATAAATATAATACGATTGTTTTGGATTATACCATAACATGTTAAACAATGAGTCTTTCGTAATGAAGGACTTATTTATGTATATATGAGATGAAACAAAAAAGAGTTTAAATGGTAATAATGGATATAGACAATTATTTATCGC
>JABXKX010000364.1 GCA_013619035.1 Peptostreptococcaceae bacterium | reverse complement strand
CATATATTTATTCGTTTTATAAAGATAAGGGGATTTTAATTGATTTAACATAAGTAATCAGGTTAATACGATTGTAATAGTTTGTACATACGAAGTACACACGACCATGTTAATATAAGTTCATAGAAGAGAAATATCATTAGTAAATAGATGAATTTAATGATTTTAACCTTCAATCCCCCCCTATTAATATTTTATGCGAAAATCACTTAATTTGATTAGGTGATTTTTATTTTTTTGAATTATTGTATATCCCAATAGAGGTAATGATAATTGTTGCCCCAACGATTTGTGATAAAGTCGGTATTTCTTGGAATATAAAGATTGCAAAAATAGAAGCTATTATAGGTTCTGTTAATATCGCCATAGAAACAAATGTCGCACTGACATACTTTAATGACCAATTGAACAAACTGTGTCCTAAAAGTGTTGGGAAGATTGCCATGGCTAAAAAGAGCATATACTCTGTTGGTGCGGTTACTAACAGATCATGTCCAACAAATAAATTACTGACAAAAATCGTAATCATAGCAAAGGTATAAGTTAAGTATGTGTATGATGACATGGAAACATCTTGTCTTACTTTATTACCAATGAGTAAATAGACAGAAACAAAGCCTGCTCCAGCTATAGCATAAACATCACCTAATATAGCATTTTGCCCACCACTAAAATCTCCTAAAGTTAATACAACACTACCAACAAAGGCTGCCATAATTGCTATAACTTCAATTGGCTTAGACCTTTCTTTGAAGATGAAATAGGTAATAATAAGTAAAATGATTGGGCTGGTGTTAACAAGAACAGTGGCACTTGCTACGGTTGTATATTTTAAGGATAAAATCCATGCTGAGAAATGTAATCCTAAAAAAATACCACTGACAGCAATTTTTTTTATCTGTTTACTGGATAATTCTTTTATTTCTTTCCTATTCTTTGATATGATAAAGGGTGTTAATAGAAGTACGGTTGTCAACATTCGATAAAATGCAATAGTAAGTGCTGGTGATGAAGATAATTTTATGAGAATAGGTGAGGTTGATACACCTAGAGCACCTATTAGTATGATTAATTTTGGATTTAGTTTCATAAGACCTCCGATTCTTAAGGTCATTATACATGAAAACTTAGGATACAGAAAGGAATATTATATGGGATATGTACATGTTTATACAGGTAATGGTAAAGGTAAGACAACAGCGGCATTTGGTTTGGCTGTAAGGAGTCTTTATGCGGGTAAAAAAGTTTATATTGGTCAATTTATTAAGAGTATGAAGTATCATGAAGTTGGACTTGAAAAAGATTTTAAAAATATAACGATAGAACAATATGGTGACGATTGTTTTATAGAGAAAGATCCTACAGAAAAAGATATCCAAATGGCAAAAGATGGCTTGGATAAAATTAACAAAATTATAAAATCGTCTATTTATGATGTGGTGATATTAGATGAGATAACAATTGCGTTATATTATAAGTTATTTTCAGTTATAGAACTTTTAGATATTTTAAAAGAAAGGCCGGACGGATTAGAGATAATCATGACAGGGCGGTATGCACCAGATGAACTTATAGAGTATGCTGATTTGGTGACAGAGATGAAGGAAATAAAACATTATTATAAGCAAGGTGTATTATCAAGAGATGGTATCGATCGATAGTAGAAGGTGAGCTAATAGATTTTACGGGAAAGAATTCTGAGAAAAATTTTTCCCGTTTTTTTTGTTCGCTTGTTTTATGAAATACAATTTGATAAACTTAAACTACGGGGAAAATGATATTTTTTTTGAGCTGAATTGCCTTATCTTGTGCCTGAAAGAAAAATCACTACTATATATTGTGGAAGGTGTGATGTTGTATGTTTGAACTGATTATTAAGAGAAATCAAGAAATTGTAACCTTTGAGAGAGGAAATATTGAGAAAGCAATATTTAAAGCATTAGTTGTTGCGGAAGGGAATAGATCTCGTCAATCTCTTAGAAATCTATCTGTTTCAGTAACTGATAAAGTTATTTTTGATGTAGAGACAGTGTTGATAGAAAATACTTATCCGACTGTAGAACAAATACAAGATGCTGTTGAGTTAGCATTGATGTCGATGGGCGAACATGAAACTGCAAAAGCTTATATTAAATATAGATATAAGCACTTAGAACAAAGAGAAAGCAAACAATCGGCAATGGATATATTATCTTTGTTTGATGATTACATAGGACAAAATGATTGGCAGGTAAGAGAAAATTCGAATATGAGTTATTCTCTACAGGGATTAAACAATCATGTTATAGCAAAAGCAACTAAGCATTTTTGGTTGAATCAAGTCTATTCAGAATCAGTAAGAGAAGCGCATGAGTCAGCTGATTTACATATTCATGATTTAGGACTTTTATCTACATATTGTTGTGGATGGAGTTTAGAAGATTTATTAAATAAAGGATTTGGTGGTGCACCAGGGAAAGTAGAATCAGCACCGCCGAAACATTTCGAAACAGCATTGATGCAATTGGTTAATTTTATTTATACTTTACAAGGTGAAGCAGCAGGCGCTCAAGCGGTATCAAATTTTGATACATTGTTGGCTCCGTTTATTAGAATTGATAATCTAGATTATGATCAGGTAAAGCAGATGATGCAAGCCTTTATATTCAATATGAATATTGCAACACGTGTGGGTTTCCAAACACCATTCTTCAATATTACAATGGATAAAGAAGTGCCTTCAACGCATAGAGATTTGCCAATAATCATTGGTGGACAATATCATTATGATTTGACTTATGGAGAATTCCAAAACGAGATGGATATTATCAATATCGCTTTCTGTGAAGTGATGATGCAAGGAGATGCAAAAGGTAGAGTCTTTACCTTCCCAATTCCGACTTATAATATTACAGAAAACTGGGACTGGGATAATCCTGTTTCAGATAAAATAATGGAAATGACAGCGAAGTTTGGAATTCCGTATTTCAGTAACTTTATTAATTCTGAGTTAGATCCTGAAGATGTAAGAAGTATGTGTTGTAGATTAAGATTGGATAATAAAGAATTAATCAGACGTGGTGGTGGTTTGTTTGGGGCCAATCCTAAAACCGGTTCTATTGGTGTTGTTACCATTAATATGGCACGTCTAGGGCATGTTTCTGATAGTTTAGATAATCTTTTTGAACGATTAGAGCGATTGATGGAAATTGCAAAAGATTCTTTAGAGAAGAAAAGAAAAGTTTTAGAAATCAATATGCAGAAAGGTTTGTATCCGTATTCGAAACATTATTTAAGTGATATTTATGATACTTATGAAGAGTATTGGCATAATCACTTTGCAACTATTGGACCCAATGGTATGAATGAATGTATTATGAACTTCACCAAAGGCACAGATAATATTGTAACTGAAGTTGGCAAAGAGCTCGCAGAAGAAATTCTTGATTTTATGAATGAAGTTTTAGTTAGGTTCCAAGAAGAAACGGATCATTTATATAATTTAGAAGCCAGTCCAGCTGAAGGAACAGCACATAGATTTGCAAAAATGGATTTAGAACTGTATCCAGATATTATGGTATCAGGTGATAAAAGACCATATTACACTAATAGCACGCAATTACCAGTAGGACATACAGAAGATTTGTTTGATGCACTTGATCATCAAGAAGCATTACAGCTTAAATATACCGGTGGTACAGTATTTCATGGTTTTGTACCTGAAAGAGTGGACTCTATAGAAGTGGTAAAAACAATATTACAAAAAGTGATGAATAATTACCGTATTCCATATTTTACATTAACACCAACTTTCAGTATCTGTCCAAATCACAAATACTTACCAGGTGAAGTGTATGAATGTCCTCATTGTCAAGAAAAGACAGAAGTTTGGACAAGAATAGTTGGCTATCATCGTCCTGTTCAGAATTGGAATGATGGTAAACAAGAAGAATTTAAAGAAAGATTGGAATTTGAAATATAATGAAAATTGCTGGATATTTAAAATCATCATTAATAGATTATCCTGATACTTTGGCGAGTGTAGTATACTCGCCAAAGTGTAATTTTAATTGCGGGTTTTGTCATAATAAAGATTTAGTTTATAACTCAGATGAAATGATGCATCAAAACATAGTTCTAAAACATTTAGAAAAAAGGAAAAAGATATTAGATGGCGTTGTAATATCAGGTGGAGAGCCTACACTTCAACAAAATCTGAAACCGTTTATTAGAGAAATAAAATCATTGGGGTATAAAGTAAAGCTGGATACAAATGGTTATAAACCAGAGATATTAGAGGACTTAATAAAAGAGAATTTAATAGATTATGTTGCTATGGATATTAAAAACTCTCCCTTGAAGTATCAGCAAACTATTGATCGAATGCAGTTTGATATAGAGACTATCAAACAATCCATTGAAGTGATAAAACGTTCTTCAATTAATTATGAATTTAGAACCACTTGGATTAAAGAATACCATGATGATAATGATATTAGAGGTATTGGATCTTTGATAAAAGATGCAAAAAGGTATGTACTCCAACAATATGAATTTTCAGAGAAACAAATAAAAAATGAAACCTATAATTACTATACAT